>ONST01000188.1 GCA_900320575.1 uncultured Eubacteriales bacterium | reverse complement strand
TTTATGAGGTGGCGGGACGGCCGCTTCCTGTGTATAATAAAAGCAGTATCCCGATTTTGGCAATAGAAGGAGATATGCAATGCTGTTTGACAAGGAGATTAAAAAACTGGGGTTCGGGCTGATGCGCCTTCCGAAGAACGGAGAGGAGATCGACATCGAGCAGGTGAAGGAGATGGTGGACCGGTTCATGGCCGCCGGCTTTACCTATTTTGATACCGCGTGGGCCTACACCGGGTCGGAGGCCGCGGCGCGGAAGGCGCTGGTGGAGCGCTACCCGCGGGAGAGCTTCCAACTGGCCACCAAGAACGCCGCCTGGATCAAATGCGAGACGAAGGAAGACGCGGTCCGGCAGTTCGAGACGTCGCTGGAGCAGAGCGGCGCGGGCTATTTTGATATGTATCTGCTGCACAATCTCGGCGAGGAACGGACGCGCGTATTTGACGATTTCGATATGTGGGAGTTCGTCCGGCAGAAGAAGGCCGAGGGCAAGATCCGCCACTACGGCTTCAGTTTTCATTCGACGCCGGAGGAGCTCGACGAGATCCTGACCGCGCATCCCGACGCGGAGTTCGTGCAGCTGCAGATCAATTACGCGGACTGGGAGAATCCGTCGATCCAGTCCCGGGGCGTCTACGAGGTGGCCCGGAAGCACGGCAAGCCGGTCATCGTGATGGAGCCCGTAAAGGGAGGCATGCTCGCGAATCCGCCCGCGCCGGTGGCGAAGGTCTTCGCGGATGCCGCGCCGGAGCTCTCCGCGGCGTCCTGGGGCATCCGCTTCGCGGCGGATCTTCCGGGCGTGCTCGTGGTACTGTCCGGCATGAGCGATCTGGAGCAGATGGAGGACAATCTCTCTGTCATGAAGGATTTCCACGGGTTCGACGCGGAGCAGAAGGCGGTCATTGAAAAGGCCCGCGAGGAGCTCGCGAAGATCCCGCTGATCCCCTGCACGTCCTGCAATTACTGCGCCAAGGTATGTCCGCAGGCGATCGGGATCTCCGGCACCTTCGCATCTGTGAATATGTACACACTCTACAAGGATCTGGAGCACGCGAAGCATGAACTCGGGTGGTCCGTGGGCGGCAAGGGCTTAAAACCTGCGTCGGAGTGCATCAAATGCGGCGCCTGCGAGGCGGCCTGTCCGCAGCACATCGCGATCCGCGAAGAACTGGAGAAGGCTGCGGAGCTGTTCGGGACGGAGTAATTGGATCTGCTCATGAGTGCGGAAGGAAAAGGATTCCTCAAAGTTTTTGCCACCGGGTGTCTGTGGGGGACGATCGGGCTCTTCGTGAAGCTGATGGAGGGGCAGGGCTCCTCGTCGTCTTATACGAGCTTCCTGCGGCTTCTCTTCGGGTTTGCGGTGCTGGCGGTGCTGACGCTCGTTCTCGAAGGGCCGAAGGCATTCCGAATCGGAAGGAAGACGCTGCTGTCCTGCGCGCTGCTGGGGATCGTCTGCCAGGGCATTTTCAACCTGTTCTACAGCCGGTCGATCAGCATGAACGGCATGTCAGTCGGTTCGGTGCTGCTCTATACCGCTCCGGTCTTTACGAGCATCACGTCGATGCTGCTCTTCCATGAGCGGCTGAACGCCTGGAAATGGCTGGCGCTGCTCATCAATGTGGCAGGCTGCGCGCTCACGGCCACGGGAGGAGATTTCAGCGGCGCGGCCGTCTCGGCGGCCGGGATCCTGATCGGCGTCGGAGCCGGCTTTACCTACTCGCTGACCGCTGTGTTCGGCCGGATCGCGATGGAGGAGAAGGCCTCGCCGCTGGCCGTGGGAGCTTATAACCTGCTCTTCGGAGCCATTTTCGTGGCGCTTATGGGAAGACCCTGGCTTACGGTGAGTCATCCGCTGGACCTGCGTCTTTTGTTCCTGGGACTGCTGTTCGGCATGATCCCCACGGCGCTTGCGTACGGGCTCTATTTCAGCGGCCTGCAGGTCATCACGCATACGAGCCGGGTGCCGGTGGTGGCCTCGGTGGAGCTGGCTGCCGCCGCGGTGATCGGGGCGGCTGTCTTCAGTGAGGGCATTACACCTGTGAAAATGGCCGGCATTCTGCTGGTGCTGCTTTCGATCCTCCTGTTCAGCAGGGAGTAGACTTACGGAGCTGTGCGGCCGGTATCGGAGTAACTTATGGAAGAAGACCGTCACGAGGTATTATATATCAAAAACCGCCCGCAGACCTTTGACGAGGTCCGCGGCCAGGATCTGATCGTGCAGGCGCTGCGCGGCCAGATCATTCACGGCCGGGTGAGCCACGCCTACCTGTTTTCCGGGATCCGGGGAACGGGCAAGACGACGGTGGCCCGGATCTTTGCGCGCGCCATCAACTGCGAGCATCCGGTCCACGGCAATCCCTGCAATGTGTGCCCCACCTGTCAGGCGATGCTCAGGGATCAGTCCATCAATCTGACGGAGATGAACGCTGCGGACCAGGGCAGGGTGGAGGATATCCGGGACCTCGAGCGGATCATCAGCACGCCGCCGGTCACCGGAAAATACCGGGTCTATATCATGGACGAGACGCAGCGGATGCAGGGGTTTGCGTTGAATGCATTTTTAAAGACACTGGAAGAACCGCCTGCCTACGTGGTCTTTATCCTGGCGACGACGGAGCGGAAGAACCTGCCGCAGACCATTCTCTCCCGGTGCCAGAATTACGAGTTCCGGCGGCTTGACGCGGCGACGGTCGCGGATCAGCTGACCGTGGTGCTCGAGCGGGAAGGACGGAAGGTGGATCCGGAGGGACTCGCCTATATCGCCCGCCTCTCGGAGGGATCCATGCGGGACGCGCTGACGCTCCTCGACCGGGTGCTGGCCTTTTCTGACGGGGCGGCCTTCTCCTACGATCAGGTGCTGGCGGCTCTCGGGAACCGGGATCTGTCCGATTACGACTCCCTGCTCCGGTACATCGGGGATGGACGGGCGGACCGGGCGGTGCGCAAGTGCCAGGCGATCCTCGAATCCGGGATCATGGAGGCCGAGTTCGCGGAGGAGTTCCTGCAGTATCTGCGGGATCTGCTGATGCTGCAGACGGGCGGAGACGAGGTGAAGGTCGAGGCGACGGAGGAACAGCGGCAGGCGATGGAGCGGACCGCTTCTCTTGTGCCGGAGAAGCGCCTGATCCGCCTGATGATGCAGTTTTCCGAGCTGTATGAGGTCCTTCGGAGGCAGAGTACAGGAAAACGGGCGCTCCTCGACGAGGAGATCGTGCGCGCGGCCCTGATCGACGAGGACGCGCAGCGGAAGGAACTGACGGAGCGGGTGCAGGCGCTGGAGGCGGAGCTGCGCACGTTCCGGCTGAAGGAGGAATAGGCATGGCATTGTCGCAGACCCCGGAAGGGAGAAAGAAACGGAATATCCCGATCCCCGGGCAGCGGATCGGCCGTACGGTGATGGCGGTCTGGCTCTGCCTGGGCATTTATGTGCTGCGGGGCCGGCACGGCGCGCCGTTCTACTCGATCCTGGCAGCCATGCAGTGTATGCAGCCTTACGCGAGCGGCATGTGGAAGATGGCGAAAAAGCGCCTGATCGGCACGCTGATCGGGGCATTTTTCGGCAGCATCGTCGTCTATTCGAGCCGGATCGCCTTCGGAGATGCCTTTGAATCCAGCGCGTTCCACTATCTGCTGCTGGGCCTCGGCGTGGGCTTCGTGATCTATTTTACGGTGCTGCTGAAGATCACGGATGCCTCGTATTTCTCGGCGGTGGTCTTCTTAAGCGTCTCCATGAACCACATCGGGGACGAGCAGCCCCACATTTATATCCTGAACCGCGTGCTCGATACCCTGTTCGGCATCGGCGTCGGCGCGGTGGTGAATTCCCTGCATCTGCCGCGCACGCGGGACCGGGAGACGCTGTTCGTCTCGGGCATCGACCACGTGCTGCTGCGGGAGGACCGCGAACTGACGCCCTTTACCAAGGTGGAGCTCAACCGCTTTATCCAGGACGGCATGCATCTGACGGTGATGACCAAGCAGACGCCGGCCACGGTGCGGGACCTGCTGAAGGGCGTGAATCTGAAAATGCCGATCATCGCGATGAGCGGTGCGGTGCTCTACGATCTGAAGACGATGGAGTACCTGCATGTGGAATACATGCGGCAGGAGAGCGCGCAGCGCCTGGCCGCCTTCCTGCACGAAAAGGGCCGTCCGTTCTTCGTCAGTACGATCGAGGACAACCTGCTGGGCATCTATTACCGGCAGTATCCGGAGCGGGATATTCTGGACGAAGGACAGATGAGGGAGGATGCCTGGATCGGAGAGGACGGAACGCAGCGCGTGTCCCGCTATTCCTGGGAGGCGCTCGGTCGGCTCTATGAGCGCAAGAAGAATTCGCCCTACCGGAACTACGTGCACGTGGATCACGACGTGCTCGACCACGCGGTGTATTTTACGGTCGTGGACCGGGAGGAACGGATCGACGAGCTGTGCGAGACGCTCTTTGAATATGACTGGGGCAACGCGTTTCACCCGGTGAAGGATACCTTTGACTGTATTCCGGGGGACTGCATTCTGCGGATCTACTCGGCCGGGGCGACGAACCTCGCCCGTCTCCGGGAACTGAAGAAGCTGGTCAATGCGCCGAAATCCCTGATCTTCGGCGGAAATCCCGCGTCCTGCGACGTCGTAGTCCCGGAGAACGGCAGCGACCGCACGGTCCTGATGATGAAGAAGCACTTCGAGCCGATGGATATCCGCGGCTGGAAAAATATAATACGGCTGTAAGGAAAGCCTCTTTCCGCGTGTTTTTTGGAGGTATGTGATGAAATACGATGTGATCATTATCGGCGCCGGCCCCGGAGGGATCTTCGCGGCTTATGAATTTCAGAAGAAATGCCCGTCTCTTTCGGTCGGTGTCTTTGAGACCGGGACGACGCTGGCGAAGCGCCGCTGTCCGATCGACGGGGAGAAGGTGAAGAACTGCATCCACTGCAGGACCTGCGCGATCATGAGCGGCTTCGGCGGCGCGGGCGCATTTTCCGACGGAAAATACAATATCACCAACGATTTCGGCGGCACGCTGTACGAGTATATCGGGCGGGAGAAGGCGCTTTCGCTCATGCAGTACGTGGACGGGATCAACCTGGCCCACGGCGGGGAGGGCACGCGTCTCTTCTCAACGGCAGGCAGCGAGTTCAAGAAGATCTGCATGCAGAACCGCCTGACGCTGCTGGACGCCCAGGTGCGTCATCTGGGCACGGACATCAATTACGTGGTGCTCGAGAACCTCTACGATGAGCTGAAGGACTACGCGGATTTCCACTTCGAGACGCCGGTGCGGAAGCTGGAGAAGACGGAAGACGGGTTCCGGGCCGTGACGGACGAAGGCACCTACGAGAGCCGCTACTGCGTGGTCTCCGTAGGGCGGAGCGGCAGCAAGTGGATGGAGAAGGTCTGCGCGGATCTGAAGATCCCAACGAGCTCCAACCGCGTGGATCTGGGCGTGCGCGTAGAGCTGCCCGCGGCTATTTTCTCGCATCTGACGGACCGGCTCTACGAGAGCAAGATCGTCTACCGCACGAAGAAGTTCGAGGACAATGTGCGCACCTTCTGCATGAACCCGAACGGCATCGTGGTCAATGAAAATACCAACGGCATCGTGACCGTCAACGGCCACAGCTTCGAGGATCCCGCGAAAAAGACGGACAATACGAACTTTGCGCTGCTGGTGTCCAAGCATTTTTCACTGCCCTTTAAGGACAGCAACGGCTACGGCGAGAGCATCGCCCGCCTCTCGAACATGCTGGGCGGCGGCGTGATCGTGCAGCGCTTCGGAGATCTCGAGCGGGGCAGGCGGAGCAACGCGAAGCGGATCGAGGAGAGCACGGTGCGGCCGACGCTGGCGGCGACGCCCGGGGATCTGTCTCTGGTGCTGCCCAAGCGGATCCTCGACGGCATTATCGAGATGATCTACGCCCTCGACCGGATCGCGCCGGGCACGGCCAACGACGACACTCTGCTCTACGGCGTGGAGGTGAAGTTCTACAATATGGAGGTGCAGCTGGACAGCAATCTCGAGACGAATTATCCGGGGCTCTTCATCATCGGCGACGGCAGCGGCGTCACGCACTCCCTGTCGCACGCCTCGGCCAGCGGCGTCTACGTCGCGGACCGCATCGCGGAACGGGAAATGTAAATACGGGATCACGAAAGCCGGGAGCGTTCATTCAGCTCCCGGCTTTGTAGGTGATGGCGTTCCTCCGGTACTGGGCCGGGCTGGCGCCGGCGATCCGCGAGAAGCGGGTGGAGAAGTTGCTCTCGTCGCAGAAGCCCGTCTGCTCGGCAATGACCGCAAGCGGCAGATCCGTCAGCTCCAGCAGCTCCTTTGCGCGGGTCACCCGGCAGCGGAGCAGGTAATTGTAGGGCGTCGTGCCCATGTACTGGCGGAAGAGCCGCAGATAGTAGGATTTGCTCATATGCGTGCGGGCCAGAAGATCCGGGATCGACAGCGGTTCGGCGCAGCTGGCGCGGATGTAGGCGGCGGATTCCTCGATGAGCCTGCGGTTCTCGTCCCCGGCTTTCGTCTGGGAACGGGCTCCGGAGGCGATCATGCGCGCGAGGAGCCGGTGCACGGCTTCTCCGGCGAGGACCTGGGACTGGCTCGTCTCCTTCGGGAGCTCGCTGAAGACCTGCGTAAAGAGCTCTTTTGCGGAGTCCGGCAGGAAGACGCGCTGCGGCTTTCCCTCCGGAATGAGGAGCGCGGAGAGCGCGTCCGCGCCGCTCCCCGATACGTGGACCCAGAGATGGTGCCAGTGCCCCGCCTCTCCGAGGGTCCCGTAGCTCTGGGGCTCGCGGCAGTCGAGAAAGAGGGCCGCCCCTTCGGGAAGGCGGATCTCCTGGCCCTCCTGGCGCAGCCAGCCCTCCCCGGAGACCGTGTAGAAGAGCAGATGGCTCGCCTTGTGGCTGCGGGAGGTGGCGAAGCGGCTGTTCGCGAAGAACTCGCCGGCCTCGGTCACGCAGAAGGGCAGTGTGCGGGCAAAGTCGCCCGGGGTCGTGCGGAGCCAGGTGCTCCGCGGTTCGACATCCATGGTGTAGGTGAGCATGCGGGCCCTCCTTTCCGCTTAGGAAAATGGACGGGGGAAAAGAGTGGACTTTTCCAAAAAACAAGTGGAATTTCATGCATGGAATTCCGCGTTTTTTATTTTATAATGGGCTTATCAAAGGGAAACGGAATGGAAGAACCATTTCACAAAAGACAGTTTTATTCTAACAGGGAGGTACGGGAAATGCAAGTATGTCACCTGGCAGTGGATATCGGTGCGTCCAGCGGACGCCATATTATCGGGACCGTTGAGAACGGCGTGATGAAGCTCACGGAGGTCTACCGGTTCGAGAACGGCCTGGTCGAGAAGAACGGGCATCTGTGCTGGGATCTCGACAGTCTCACGAAGAGCGTGATCGCCGGCATCCGCGAGGCCCACGAGCAGGGCTACACGCCGGTCACCATGGGCATCGATACCTGGGCCGTGGATTTCGTGCTTCTCGACAAAGAAGGACACCGCATCGGCGATCCGGTGGCGTACCGCGACAGCCGCACCGACGGCGTGCGGGAGAAGCTGGAGAAGAGCGGACAGCTGCTGTTCGCCGAGCACTACGCGCGGACCGGTATCCAGTACCAGAAGTTCAACACCGCCTACCAGCTGCTGGCACTCAAAGAAGAGCATCCGGAACAGCTCGAGGCGGCCGAGGCCTTTCTGATGATCCCGGATTATCTGTGCTGGGTCCTCACCGGAAAGATGGCGAACGAGTATACGAACGCCACGACCACCGCGCTGGTCGGCGCGGAGTCGAAGGACTGGGATTTCGACCTGATCCGCCGGCTGGGACTTCCGGAGAAGATCTTTCAGAAGATCGAGGTTCCCGGAACGGTCCTCGGAAATTTCCGCCCGGAGATCGCCGGCCAGGTCGGCTTCGACACGAAGGTCGTGCTGCCCGCCTCCCACGACACGGGTTCCGCCTATCTGGCGGTCCCGGCGAAGGACGAAAATGCCATTTTCCTCTCCTCCGGCACCTGGTCGCTGATGGGAGTGGAAAATAAGGCCCCCATCACCGATGAGACCAGCTGTACCGACAATTTCACGAACGAGGGCGGCTACGAGTACCGGTTCCGGTATCTGAAGAACATCATGGGCCTGTGGATGATCCAGTCGGTCCGCCGCGAGGCCGGCGCGCTGAGCGGTACGCGCCCCTCCTTCCCGCAGCTGATCGCCGCGGCGAAGGAATGCGCGGACATTAAGACGGTCGTCAATGTGGACGATCCCCGGTTCCTGGCGCCGAAGTCCATGATCGAGGAGATCAAGGCGGCCTGCGCGGAGCAGGGATCCCCGCTTCCGGATCTCATCGGGGCGGTGATGCAGGTCATCTACAACTCCCTGTCCGACGATTACCGGAGGACGGCGGAGACGCTGTCCCGCCTGACCGGGAAGACCTTTACGGCGGTCAATATCGTCGGCGGCGGCTGCCAGGATATGTACCTCAACCAGCGCACGGCCAACGCGGTCGGACTTCCGGTCTACGCGGGCCCGGTGGAGGGCACGGCCCTCGGAAATCTGATGGTGCAGTTCCTGGAGGAGGGCATTTTTAAGGATCTGGCGGAGGCTCGCGCGGCGATCCGCAGGAGCTTTGAAATTAAGGAAATTCTGCCGGAAGCATAAGGCAGTTCACGATACGGAAACGAAAGAGATACGCGATCATACGGAGGAAAAAGCGATGAAGGTACTGGATGCGAAGTTTGTGCAGGGATTTATCCGGATGTGCAATGACGGCTGGGAACAGGGCTGGCACGAGAGGAACGGCGGCAACCTGTCCTACCGCATGAAGCCGGAGGAGTTCGAGGAGGTCCGCGACGATCTGTCCTTCGACGGGGAGTGGAAGGAGATCGGCACCACGGTCCCGGATCTGGCAGGGGAGTATTTTATGGTGACCGGCAGCGGTAAGTATTTCCGCAACGTGATCCTGGATCCGGCGGACAGCGCCTGCATCCTCGAGGTCGATGAGACCGGTTCGAAGTACCGTATCCTCTGGGGCCTTGTAAACGGCGGCCGGCCCACCAGCGAGCTGCCCAGCCACCTGATGAACCACGAGGTGAAGAAGAAGGCGACGGACGGGAAGTACCGCGTGATCTACCACGCGCATCCGGCCAACACCATCGCCCTGACCTTCGTGCTGCCGCTGACCGACGAGGCCTTCACCCGCGAGCTGTGGGAGATGGCGACCGAGTGCCCGGTGGTCTTCCCCTCCGGCATCGGCGTGGTCGGCTGGATGGTCCCGGGCGGACGCGACATCGCCGTCGCGACCTCCGAGCTGATGAAGCAGTACGACGTGGCGATCTGGGCCCATCACGGCATGTTCTGCGCCGGCGAGGACTTCGATCTGACCTTCGGCCTGATGCACACGGTCGAAAAGTCCGCGGAAATTCTGGTGAAGGTCCGCTCGATGGTCCCGGAAAAAGCGCAGACTATTCAGCCGGATGAATTCCGTGCGCTTGCGAAGGATTTCCATGTGGACCTTCCGGAAAAGTTCCTCTACGAGAAAGAAAGATGATATGGCAGGGCCGGGACGGACAGTCCCGGCCGTTTTTTGTGAAAAATACCTCTTTTCTTTTTGCTCCGGGTGAGTATAATAGGAATTTGGCAAAATAAACAGCTTCAGACGGCAGGTATGTAAGGGGTTCCCCCGGTACCTGCTTTCTTGCATTTTTCACAGGAGGGGAGCGTAGGGACAGATGTTTCTCTTTTTCTTTTTGATCTGGGTGATCCTGAACGGGCGTCTCACGGCGGAGATCGCCGTGTTCGGCCTCGTCTTTGCGGGCGTGATCACGCTGTTCGCCGTGAAGGCGCTGGGATACAGTATGGCGAAGGAGCGCCTGATCTTCCGGAACCTGCCGCTGATCCTCCATTACATCGGGGTGCTGATCGCGGAGATCGTCAAGGCTTCGATTGCGGTGATCCGGGTGATCTGGAGCGGGCGGAAGCCGGATCCGGTGCTCGTCGAATTCCATTCGGGCCTGCCTTCGGATTTCCAGAACGTGCTGCTCGCGAATTCGATCACGCTGACGCCGGGCACCTACACCCTTGAGCAGCAGGGGGATCATTTTCTCGTACATTCTCTTGTGCCGGAATACGCGGAAGGCATGGCGGAGTCGTCCTTCGTGCAGCTTCTGCGGAAGCTGAAGCACTGAGGCGGAGCTCATTTTCGAACAGGACGGAGGCTTTCATGGAACTGCAGACGGCTTATCATATCCTCTATCTGGCCGTGGTCATCGCGCTGGGCCTTATGATCGGAACGGTGCTGATCCGCTCGGTCATCGGTCCCCGGATCACGGACCGGATCCTTTCCATCAATATGCTGGGCACGATGGTGATCTGCACGATCGCCGTGCTCGCGGAATATCTTCAGGAGACCTATCTGCTGGACGTCGCGCTGATCTACGCGATGATCAGCTTCGTGGCCGTGCTGATGCTGGCCATGACCTATATTCCCCCGAAGCCGGAGCGGAAGGACTTCCCTTCGGAGGAGAAAGCGGCAGCGCTTCCTGCGCGGGAGAACCATAAAAAACGGAAGAGGAGGGCAAAGCGATGACATTGGAATGGATCCGCTTTTTTGCGGTGGCCGTCCTTCTGCTGGGAGCGGTGCTCTCGTTCCTGTCGGCGGTCGCCGGCGTGTTCCGCTTCGGCTTCGTGATGAACCGCATCCACGCGGCCGGCATCGGGGATACGCTGGGACTCTTCTGTACGGCGCTGGCCCTCGGGATCGCCGCGGGCCCGTCGATGCACCTTCTGAAGCTTGTGCTGCTGGTGCTCTTTCTGTGGTTCACTTCCCCGGTGTCCACGCATTTCGTGGGCCAGGCGGAATATTTTACGAATCCGGAGCTGAAAAAGCATCTGCGCGTCCTGCCTCCGGAGGAGGAAACGAACGAAGAGGAGGGAAGAACGGATGCTGGCTGAGATCATTAAGGTGCTCCTGCTCCTTCTGCTCATCGTCTGCGCGGTGAGCGTCAATTTCACGAAGAGCCTCCTGCAGTCGGTCATCATTTTCATGGCCTACAGCTCGATCATGTGCATTATCTGGGTGCTGATGGAGTCGCCGGACCTGGCGATCACCGAAGCGGCCGTCGGCGCGGGCATCAGCTCGGTGCTGTTCCTGCTCACGCTGCGGAAGATCCGGGAAACGGACCGCGGAGAAGACGGAGGAGAGGAAGCGTGAAGGCAAAAGAGACATTTTTGAAATGGCTGGACGGGGATTTCGACCTCCTCGCCCATGTGGCGGATACCGACGAACACCCGGATCCCGGGCGGGCCGAACTGAAGCGGGAGAAGCGGCATATCAACCGCCGCATCGACAGCTCGAAGGCCGAACACCGGGTCGAGCGGGCCGAGGAGAAGGGCTTCTACGCGCTGTATACGCTGGTGGCGGTCGTCAGCTGCGTGTTCCTCATCGGGATCCTGCTGTTCACGATCTCCTCTCTGCCGCGCTACGGCGTGGAGAACCCTGAGACCACGGAGGTCGTGCGGCGGTATGTGGAGAACGGCCTCGAGGAGACCGGCGCGGTCAATATCGTGGCGGGCATGATCCTTGACTACCGCGCGTTCGATACGCTGGGCGAGTCCCACGTGCTCTTTACGGCGCTGATCTGCGTGACGATCCTCCTGCGGATCGATAACAAGAACATGCAGTCCCGCTATGAGGACTATTTCAAGATCCGCATGGAGCGCTATCACGAGCTGACCGGCGAGAGCATTGCGAAGATCGTGGGCATGGTGCTGATCCCCAGCATTTTCCTCTACGGGATCTACGTGCTGCTGAACGGACAGAACGGCCCCGGCGGAGGATTTTCCGGCGGCACGGTCATGGGCGCCGGACTCATCATCTTCGCGGCGACCTACGGCTTCGACTGCGTGGACCGCGTCTTTACCGCAAAAAGGCTGAACCTGCTGACGTTCTGCGCGCTGGGCTTTTACAGCTTTGCCAAGGGATATGTCTTCTTCATGGGCCAGAACGGCTACGAGAACCACATCCCGAAGGGCACGCCGGGCGCGATCCTGAGCGGCGGACTGATCCTGCCGCTGGATATCGCGGTGGGCCTGGTGGTGGCCTGCACCATGTTCGGTTTCTACAGTTTATTCAGAAGAGGGAGTATCGGCGGTGGCTGGAAATCTGATCGCGAATTATGAAGAGGCTGCGGCCATCGTACTGTTCGGAATCGGCTTTACGATGCTGCTGTTCCAGAGAAACCTGATCAAAAAGCTGATCGGGATGAATATCATGGATACGGGCACGTTCCTGTTCCTCGCGTCCATGGGCTACATCAACGGGCGGAAGGCGCCGATCATCGAGAACGGCGTCATGAGCGCGGAGGCCTACATCAATCCGGTGCCCGCGGGCCTGGTGCTGACGGGCATCGTGGTCTCGGTATCGGTCACGGCGATGATGCTGTCGCTGACGGTCCGTCTCTACAAGCGCTATCACACCCTGTACCTGGATGACATCTACGTGCTTTCCAGACATCAGACGGAGGACAGGTAAGGTGGACTTTATTACGAATATTCCGCTGTTTACGATCGTGCTCAGCCTGTTTTCCGGTGTGCTGTGCATGATGCTGAGCGACCGCGCGGCGCGGCGGTACACGTTCTGCTACGAGGTGCTGCTGATCGCGGGCGTTGCGGCAGTGCTCTTCTACACGGTGAAGACCGGGCAGGCCTTCACCTACGTGATGGGCGAGTTCCCGGCTCCCTGGGGAAATGAGATCCGCGCGGGCGTCCTCGAGGCGCTGACGGCCCTCTTTTTCCTTATCGTCATGCTGTGTTCCGTGACCGCGGGCCGGCGGTTCCTGCTCGTTGACGTCGACGACAGCAAGCGGAACCTCTACTACACGCTGATCAACCTGATGACCGCGGCGCTTCTGGCCATGGTCTGGACCAACGATATTTTCACCGGATACGTCTTTCTGGAGATCCTGACGCTGACCAGCTGCGGCATCCTCATCGTCCGCGAGATCGGGCGCACGACGCTGGCGGCCGTGCGTTACATGATCATGAACCTGCTGGGCTCCGGACTGTTCCTCCTGGGCGTCGTGCTGCTGTACGACGTGACCGGCGACCTGCTGATGGTGCCGATGCAGGCGGATATCGCCCGCCTGTCGGGAGATCCCCGCAACATGCTGGTGATCACGATGGCCACGGGCGTGCTCACGGTGGGGCTCGCGATCAAAAGCGGCCTCTTCCCGTTCCACTACTGGATGCCGGATACCTACGGCTGGGCGACGCCGGCCTCGGGCTCGATCCTCAGCTCCCTGGTCTCGAAGTGCTACATTTTCCTGCTGATCAAGATCTACTGGAGGGTGATCGGGATCGAGGTGTTCGAAAAAATGCCGGTCCGGAACATCCTCTTCGTGCTGGGCGTCTGCGGGATCGTGTTCGGCTCGCTGTCCGCGATCCGCGCCTCCAATGTGAACCGGATGGTCGCGTTTTCCTCGGCGGCCCAGATCGGCTACATCTACATGGGGATCGGCATCGGCGGCCTGCCCGGCTATACCGCGGCGATCTTCCAGATCTTCGCCCACTCGGTCACGAAATCCCTGCTGTTCCTGACGACGCCGCGTCTGGCGGAGGCCTCGGGCAACAGCCTGAAGTTCAAGGACCTGGAGGGAAGCGCGGTCCGCGACCGGAACGCCGGCTTCTTCTTCCTGCTGGGGGCGTTCTCGATGATCGGCATCCCGATCTTCGCCGGCTTCTCCGCGAAGCTCCTGTTCGGGACCGCGGCGGTGGAGGTCTCTGGAGACCGGAAGATCCTGACCGTGATCCTGGCCCTGGCACTGAGTTCGGTGCTCAATGCCCTGTATTTCCTGCGCACGGTCATCCGCATTTACCAGAAGTCCCCGAACGGGGACCGGACGCGGATGCTGCACCGGGCGGATTACAACGTCCCGATGGGGATCCTTACGGTCCTCAACCTCGCGATGGGGCTGTTTTCCTGGATTTTCGCCGATCTGATTCAGAGCGGCCTTTTGATGTTCGGTTAACGAAGGGGGAATCTCAATCATGCTACTTGTCAGTGCGTTTCTTCTGCCGATCCTTGCGGGAACGGCAGTCTCTTTCGTCCGGATGGAAGAAAAGGGCAGAAAGACGGCTTACGCGGTCCTTCTGGTCCTGACGGACCTTCTGGCGCTTTTCGCGATGCTGCGCGGCGGTGCGGTGACGCTGCTGTCCTTTTCGGAGCGCGTGACGCTCACCTTCGCGTACGATACGCTGGGCCGGTATTTTCTCGCGGCGGTGCTGCTGCTGTATTCGGCGGTCACCTTCTACGCGTTCGAGTACATGGATCACGAGGAGCGGCCGAACGTCTTCTTCGCCTTCCACTTCATTTCCTTCGGTATGATGATCGCCCTGTCCATGGCGGGCAATCTGGTCACCATGTATCTGTGCTTTGAAATGGTGACGCTCTCGACGGTGCCGCTGGTGCTGCACGAGCTGTCGAAGGAGGCGGTGGCCGCAGGCATGAAGTACATGTTCTACTCCATCGGCGGCGCATTACTTGGCCTCTTCGCGGTGTTCTTCGTCTATCATTTCACCTCCGGGGACGGATCTTTCGTACGGGGCGGATTTATCGATCCCGCGCTTCTTGCCGGACAGGAGAGATTCTTCCTCTTCGCGGTGTTCCTGGGGATCGTCGGCTTCGGTACGAAGGCCGGTCTCTACCCGATGCACGGCTGGCTGCCCACCGCGCATCCGATCGCGCCGGCGCCGGCTTCGGCGCTGCTGTCCGGCATCGTCGCGAAGGCCGGTGTGCTCGCGATCATCCGCCTGGCGTATTTCTCGGTGGGAGAGGAGCTCCTGCGCGGAACGTGGGTGCAGTACGCCTGGATGATCCTGGCGATGGTCACGATCTTCATGGGCTCCATGATGGCCTTCCGTGAGAAGATCCTGAAAAAGCGCCTGGCCTTCTCCACTGTGAGCCAGATCTCCTATATCCTGCTGGGCCTGTCCTTCCTTTCGGACGAAGGCCTGCGCGGGGGACTTCTGCACATGATGAGCCACGTGGCCGCCAAGGGCTGTCTCTTCCTTGTGGCCGGCATTTTCATCGTGAAGCTGGGCGTGCGCGACGTGCGGGAGCTCCGCGGCGTCGGCAGAAGGATGCCGCTGACGCTTGCCTGCTTTACGCTCGCGTCGCTGTCGCTCGTGGGGATTCCCCCGATGGGCGGTTTCTTAAGCAAATGGGTGCTGGCTTCCGCCGCCATCGACAGCGGCCTTGTGCCGTATATGTTCCTCGCGCCGGCGGTGCTCCTCGTTTCTGCGCTGCTGACGGCGGGCTATCTGCTTCCTATTATGGTGGACGGCTTCTTCCCGGGGAAGGACGCTGAAGTGTCCGCGGAAAAGGCGGAGCCTTCGCTTCTGATGACGGTCCCCCTTATGGTGCTGTGCGCGGTTTCGCTGGTAATGGGCCTCTTCGGGACGGGAATCCTCGCGTCCCTGGGCTTCTGATGAGGAGGATGTGGCATTGAGTCCGGTATTTCTGCTTCTGCCCGTCTTTCTCCCGATCCTGGGAGGTCTGGGCTTCTTTGTATTGAAATTCCAGAGGGATTCCGCGCGGAACGCCTATTCGGAGGCGGTCACGGTCCTCACGACGGCGCTGGTGTGGATCGCCGTTTTCGCGGTGCCTCACGGCGCGCCGGCCGAGGTCTACAGCTTCACGAAGGGCTTTTCGGTCACCTTCCAGGTGGACGGCCCCGGGGCGCTGTTCGCGGGGATGATCTCACTCATGTGGCCGCTGGTGCTCCTGTACGCCTTCGAGTACATGGAGCACGCGGAGCGGAAGAACGTGTTCTTCGCGTTTTACGTGATGACCTACGGCGTCGCCCTGGGGATCGCGTTTTCCGCGGATATGATCACCATGTACGTCTTCTATGAAATGCTGACGCTGGTGACGATCCCGCTGGTGGCGCACTACGCGGATCACGAGAGCCTCTTTGCGTCCCGTGTCTACGCGGCCTTTACGATCGGCGGCGCGGGACTGGCGTTCTTCCCGGTCATTATGACGACGGTCTACGGCGACCGCGGAACCTTCGTCTTCGGGGGAAATCTTGCTTCCGGCTATCCGGCGGGCCTCATGCAGGCCGCCTTTGTCCTCGGCTTCTTCGGGTTCGGCGCGAAAGCGGCGCTCTTCCCGCTGTACGACTGGCTGCCCCGGGCCTCCGCGGCGCCGACGCCTGTCACGGCCCTGCTGCACGCGGTGGCGGTGGTGAATTCCGGCGTGTTCGCGGTGATGCGCATGACCTGGTACGTCTACGATCCCGCGGAGCTTCTTGGTACGCCGGTGCAGATCTTCTGCCTGATGACGGCGGTCTTTTCGCTCATCTTCGGCGCGGTCATGGCGCTCCGCGAGCGGCATTTCAAGCGCCGGCTGGCCTACTCGACGATGAGCAACCTCTCGTACATGCTCTTCGGCCTCATGCTGATGACGCCGGCGGGCCTTACGGGCGGCCTTTCGCACATGGTCTTTCACGGCGTGATCAAGATGCTGCTCTTCCTGTGCGCGGGCGCGTTCATGCACGTGACCGGAAAGTCCTGGATCTTCGAGCTCAACGGCGTCGGAAAACGGATGCCCGTGACCTTCACCTGCTATACGGTCGGAGCGCTGTCGCTGACCGGTATTCCGCTCCTGTGCGGATTCATTTCCAAATGGAAGCTGCTTGAGGCCGGCGCGGACGCGGGCACCGTCTGGGGCTGGCTCGGCGATCTGGGCCTCATCATCTCGGCGTTCCTGTGCGCGATGTACACGCTCTCGGTGAGCATCCGCGCCTTCTTCCCGATGCGCGGCAAGGACCGCTTCGCGGAAGGAGAGGGGATCAAAGAAGCCGGCTGGCGGATGCTCGTGCCGATCGTCGTCTTTACGGCGGTCAACGTGGCGTTCGGGATCTGGTGGCAGCCGCTCCTTAGGTTCCTTGAGGGGATCGCGCAGGGCATTTTCTGAAGAATTACTGGCATTGCGGCGCTGCCGCATAACGGAGTACGGATATGCAGATTGCATGGATCGTGGGCCTGCCTTTTCTGGCGGCGCCTGTCGGATATCTGATCGGTTCAAAAAATGAAAAGCTGCGGGACGCACTGGCGGTCCTCGTATCGGCAGCGGTGCTGCTCATCGCGCTCACGCTGCCGGGGACGCTGCCGTCCTTCCGCGTGGAAGGGGTGTTCGCGTACGGCTTAGGCTTCACGACGGACGGCTTCCGCGCCGTCTACGCCTGCGTGACCGCAGTCATGTGGCTCGGTACGTCGCTCTTTTCCCTCGAATATTTCCGGGAAGAGAGGAAGGGCCTGAACCGCTACTGGTTCTTCGTGCTGCTGACGCTCGGGGCGACGGAGGGCGTGATGCTCTCCGCGGATCTCATGACCACCTTCGTGTTCTTCGAGATCCTGTCCTTTACGTCCTTTACCTGGGTCATCCACGAGGAGACGCCGGAGGCAGTCCGGGCGGGATACACCTACCTCTTCATCGCAGTGATCGGAGGCCTGGTGCTCTTTATGGGCCTTCTCCTTCTGCGCCATACGGCGGGAACGCTGGCCTTCGCGGAGCTGCGGGAGGCGGCCGCCGCGGCGTCCTCAAAGGGCGAACTGCTGGCGGCGGGGCTGTGCATCCTCTTCGGCTTCGGCTGCAAGGCGGGCATGTTCCCGGTACACATCTGGCTGCCGAAGGCCCATCCGGTGGCGCCGTCCCCGGCGTCCGCGCTGCTTTCCGGCATCCTGACGAAGGTGGGCATTTACGGGATCCTGATGACCACGATGGAGGCGCTCGCGGGAAACCGCATTTACGGGCTCACGGTCCTTCTTCTCGGGACGGTCACCATGGTCCTGGGAGCCGTGCTGGGCGTCTTCTCGGTGAATCTGAAGCGGACGCTGGCCTGCTCCTCGATGTCCCAGGTGGGCTTTATCCTGGTGGGGACCGGCATGTACGCGCTGCTGACCGCCGCGAACGAGGCGGAAGGGGCGGAGACCGCCCTCGCCGGCACCATGCTTCACATGGTGAACCACTCGCTGATCAAGCTGGTGCTCTTTATGGCCGCCGGCGTGGTGGTGATGCGGCTGCACACGCTGACCCTCGACGGGATCCGCGGCTGGGGCAGGAACAAGACGGCGCTGAAAATTGCTTTCGCACTCGGCGCCCTCGGCATCAGCGGCGTGCCTCTTTTTAACGGCTATATCAGCAAGACGCTTCTTCACGAGGGGATCGTGGAAGGGGCGCACGCGCTGGCGGACATCAGCGGTCTCCTGCACGCCGTGGAGTGGATCTTCCTCATTTCCGGAGGAATGACCTTCTGCTACATGCTGAAGCTGTTCCTCTGCATCTTCGTCGAAGAAAATGCGGATGCGGCGCTGCAGAAGACGTACGATGCGGACCGGAGCGCGATGAACGGAGTCAGCACGGCCGCGATCTGCGGTTCCTCGGTCTTCATGATCCTTCTGGGGCAGCCGTACGTGATGACGCGCCTTGCGGCCTTCATGACGGGCAATGAGGAGATCCTCCGTTTCCGGGCGTTTACCCTGGAGAATCTGAAGGGCGGAGCCATTTCCCTCCTCATCGGCGGGGCGCTCTACCTCTTCTTCGTGCGGAAGGTGCTCATCTGGAACGGCTCCTA
Source organism: uncultured Eubacteriales bacterium (assembly GCA_900320575.1). Taxonomy (GTDB): domain Bacteria; phylum Bacillota; class Clostridia; order Lachnospirales; family Lachnospiraceae; genus Chordicoccus. The sequence continues at coordinate 2,775 of ONST01000188.1, read as the reverse complement.
CGTGAACCTGTGGCCGGAGGGCCTCGATCTCGAGGACCGCGTGTACCGGCCGCTGCTGACGGAGGTCCTGCCGGGATTCTTCGGGACTGTGCTTTCGGTCCTCGGAGAAAACCGGGTGCTTCGGCCGCTGGCGAAGGCGGCGGTCTTCCTCGGGACGTTCGCGGGGCGCCTGCTCTCGGACAGCCTGGACGGCGTGATCTGGCTCCTTAGAAAAACGGTGGTGTCGGAGAAGAAGCGCAAAGATTACCGCGACGAGGACGCGGGGTTCTGGTGGATCATCCGGGAGGGCACCGCAAAGGAGACGGACCTGCTGACGCAGAATTTCTCTTTCGCGCTGCTGATGACCTGCGTGGGACTCCTCCTGGTGTTCGGCGCGCTGGTGCTGATGTCGGTGCTGCATATCGATCTGTTTCATTAAAATCCGGCCTGCGGGCGCGCGGAAGCGCGGGTCAGGCTGCGTGAAATATCAGAAATCGGAAAACAGCGCGGGGCGCGGTTCGATTGTGAGCCGCACCCCGCGTTTTTCTGTTATAATGGCGGCAGAAGGATGCATGTTCCGGAAAATGACTGCGCGTTCGGCGCCGGAGGGACGGATGAAAGAGTTTCGGATCGAAGAGGGAGGCCTTGCGGCGGGCTTCCGTGTGCGGGAGAACGGGACCGTGGAGCTGGCGCATTTTACACCGGCGGGAAGCGGCCCGGTCCGCGAGGAGATTCCGCCTTCAGGGGCGTATTATCCGCTCCTTGAGGTGGAGGAGACCGGAAAGAGCTCCAGGAATCTGCGCGGCAGCCGCCATAACGCCTGCAGCGCGTCGCTGGAGTTCCGGTACCTGTCGCACCGGGTGACGGACGAGGCGGACGGCAGGCTCCTCGTGCTGGAGCTGGAGACGGAGCCCGGCCTCCACGCCGCGTATCAGATGCGGTTCTTTTCCGGAGTGCCTGCGGTGCAGGTCTTCGTGACCCTGGAGAACCGCGGGACGGAGGACGTGCCGCTGGAGCACGTGTCTTCCTTTCTCTTCCGAAATCTCTGCGGGGAGGGAGAACTTCCCTATTACGAAAAGACAGAGATCTTCGTGCCGCGGAACAGCTGGTACACAGAGGGACGCTGGCAGGCCTTCGACGCGAGGGACCTGCTGCTCAACGGTCTGCCGGTCACGGGGCATAACTGCCCCGGGCAGGGGCGGAACCGCTTCGCTTACGGGAGCACCAGCTCCTGGTCTTCCTCGGACTACCTGCCGATGGGCTTTGTCCGAGACCGGGAGCGGGAGGAGACGTATTTCTTCCAGATCGAGCATTCCGGCCAGTGGCTCGCGGAGTACGGCTCGGATCCGGAGGGAAAGCTGTATCTTTCGCTCTCCGGCGCATCAGAACAGGAGCATGGCTGGTGGAAGATGCTGCACCCCGGTGAGCGCTGGAGCACGGTCCCGGCCGCTTTCGGCGTGGTGAAGGGCGGAATCAATGAAGCAGCGGCTGCCCTCACCCGGTACCGCAGACAGATCCGCCGCTTCCCGGCGGACGCGGGAAAGCCGGCGGTCATTTTCAACGACTATATGAACTGCCTGATGGGAGAACCCCGCGAGGAGACTGTGCGGGAGACCATCCGTCTCGCGGCGGAGCTGGGCTGTGAGTACTACTGCATGGACGCGGGTTGGTACGACGACGGGTACTGGTGGGACCGCGTCGGCGCGTGGGAGGAGAGCACCGCGCGCTTCCCCGGGGGTCTCCGAAAGCTCTTTGATTACGCGCGGAGCCTGGGACTGAAGATGGGGCTCTGGCTCGAGATCGAGGTCATGGGGACGAAGTGCGCTCTGGCACAGGAACTGCCGGACGACTGGTTCGTCTGCAGGCACGGGCGCCGGCACATCGACAACGGCCGTTATCTGCTGGATTTCCGGAATCCGGAGGTGCGCGCGTACACGCGGAGCGTACTGGAACGGCTGATCCGGGACTACGGCTGCGAATATTTTAAGATGGATTACAACGTCACCATGGGCACGGGAAGCGGGCTCCTGGCGGACAGCGGGGCGGAAGCGATCCGGCAGCACTACGAGTGCCTGTACGGGTGGTACGCGGACCTTCTCCGGAGCTATCCGCAGCTTCTTATCGAGAACTGCGGCTCCGGCGGCATGCGCATGGATTACGGGATACTGAAATATCTGGCGCTGCAGTCGGTGAGCGACCAGACGGATGCCCTGTGGAACGCCTTCATCGGCGCGGACGCCGCTGCGGCGGTGCTGCCGGAGCAGGCGGGGATGTGGGTCTATCCCTATGAGGATGACCGGGAGCATGTGATCTTCAATATGACCGCCGGGCTTCTGCTGCGGCCGTACATGAGCGGCCGGGTCTGGGAGCTCTCGGAGGAGCATTTCCGCCTTCTCAGGGAGGGCGTCGCCTTCTACAAGGCGCACCGGGAGGAATTCGCACGGGCGGTCCCGGTTTTCCCGCTCGGCTTCTCGAATGTGCGCACGGACCGCTATACCGCGTTCGGACTCCGAAGTGGAAAGCGGCTCTATCTGTCGGTGCTGGCGCCCTTTGCCGACGCGGCGGAGATCCCGCTTCCGGGCACGGGAGAGGGAGCGCGGGCGTCCGTCCTCTACCCGGAGACGGGGGACTGCGATTACCAGCTGGAACAGGAGACGCTTTTTGTGCGCATGCCGGGAAAGGCATGCGGGCGGCTCTTCCTGATCGAGGCGGAAGGAGACTGATCCGGGCGGGACGTCTGCCGGGGCGGGTCTCCTGCCTGTGTGAAATATGTTTTTGGAAATTCAGCTCAGGGGC
>ONST01000130.1 GCA_900320575.1 uncultured Eubacteriales bacterium | reverse complement strand
GGGAAAAGCAGCACGTCGCGGATCGCTTCCGCGCCGGTAAAGAGCATGCACCAGCGGTCGATGCCGTAACCGATGCCTCCTGTCGGAGGCATGCCCACCTCCAGGGCATTCAGGAAATCTTCGTCCGTGGTGTTCGCTTCCTCGTCGCCGGCTGCCAGCGCCTCTTCCTGGGCGCGGAATCGCTCGCGCTGATCGATCGGATCGTTCAGCTCGGAGTAGGCGTTGCACATCTCCCAGCCGTTCATGAACATCTCGAAGCGCAGCACCTTGCCCGGGTTCGCCGGATCTTTCTTCGTGAGCGGAGAGATCTCGATCGGGTGTCCGGTAATGAAGGTCGGCTGGATCAGCTTGTCCTCAACGAAGGCGTCGAAGAAGAGGTTGAGGATATCGCCGATCTTGTGGCGCTCCTCGTATTCCACGTGCTTCTCCTTTGCAATTGCCCGCGCTTCCTCCAGCGTTTTGATGGTATCGAAGTCCACACCGCTGTACTGCTTCACGGCTTCGGTCATGGTCATGCGCGCGAAGGGCTTTCCGAGATCCATTTCCACGCCCTTATAAACGATCGTGGTGGTCCCCAGCACTTCCTGCGCGACGGAGCGGTACATGTCTTCCGTGAGGTCCATCATGCCGTTGTAGTCCGTGTAGGCCTGGTAGAGCTCCATCAGGGTGAATTCCGGATTGTGCTTGATATCAAGGCCCTCGTTGCGGAAGACGCGGCCGATCTCATAGACCCGCTCCATTCCGCCGACGATCAGACGCTTGAGATAGAGCTCCAGGGAAATGCGGAGCTTTTTGTCCTCGTCAAGTGCATTGAAATGCGTGACGAAGGGACGCGCCGCGGCGCCGCCGGCATTTTCCACCAGCATCGGCGTCTCCACCTCCAGGAAATCCCTGGCGTCAAGGTAGCGGCGGATCGCGCTGACGATCTTCGAGCGCTTGATAAAGGTATCGCGGACGTCCGGATTCATGATCAGATCCACGTAGCGCTGGCGGTAGCGGATATCCGTGTCTGTCAGGCCGTGGTACTTCTCCGGAAGGATCTGCAGGGATTTGGACAGCAGCGTGACTTCTTCGGCGTGTACGGAGATCTCGCCCATCTTCGTGGTGAAGACCACGCCGCGTACGCCCACCAGATCGCCTACGTCGAGCTTCTTGAACTTCTTATAGTTCTCTTCTCCGAGAGAATCGCGGGAGACATAGATCTGGATCGAGCCGTCGCGGTCCTGCACATGGCCGAAAGAGGCCTTGCCCATGACGCGCTTGGACATCAGGCGGCCGGCGATCGAGACCTCCTGATCCGCAAACTTCTCGTAATTGTCTTTGATCTCGGTGCTGTGCTGCTTCTGATCGTAGGTAACGATCTCGTAGGGGTTCTCCCCGGCTTCGATCAGCTCTGCCAGCTTTTCGCGGCGCACCCGCCGCAGCTGGTTAAGATCCGGTTCCTGTCCGCCATTGTTCTTTCCTGCCATTTTTCAAGCCCCTTTTCTGAAATAAAAATGCCCCGCTGACGATCAGCAGGGCACAGATCTCATTTTACCCGACGCCCCATCAGATATTTCTGGAAATGGAGAGCACCTTATACTTCTCCTCGGTCCCGTCCGGAAGCACGGCCGTCACGGTCTGTCCTTCCGTCCCGCCGATGAGCGCTTTTCCGACCGGAGATTCATTGGAGATCTTTCCGCTCAGGGAATTTGCCTCGGTGGAACCGACGATCGCAAATTCCAGTTCCTCGTCGTACTCGATATCCAGGACCTTCACCTTACATCCGACGTTGACGGAAGTGGTGCTGGCTTCGTCCTCGACCACGACCTCAGCGTGCTTGAGGATCTGCTCGATCTCTTCGATCCGGGCTTCGATGTCCCGCTGCTCGTCTTTAGCGGCATCGTATTCGGCATTCTCAGAGAGGTCGCCCTGCTCGCGTGCCTCGCCGATCTTCTTCGAGATCTCCTTGCGCTTGTTGACCTTCAGGTCCATCAGCTCATCTTCCAGTTTCTTCAGTCCGGCATACGTAAGAATATTTTTCCTGACTCTGGCTTCCTCTGCCATAATAAATATCCTCCACAACTCTTCCTATGAAAATGCGTGGCGATCGTCCGCCACGCTCACGCACCCACGTATTATACTTATGGTTTCCCGAAAAGTCAATAACCTTTCACAACGGAAGATTCTGAAATACTCCCGGAAAGGGCACGCTCCTTCCACAGATCCAGCGCAGCAAAGAGCGCTTCTGCCGAAGGCGCCTCGTTGACCGTCCTTCGAAGGGCCGCAGATTCCGGCAGTCCGGCCGTATACCAGCCGATATGCTTGCGCATCTCGCAGACCGCCATTTTCTCTCCCTTGGCCGCGGTCAGCAGCCGGAAATGGCGGCGGATCATGGCGTCTGTCTCCGGGACAGAGGGTCTTGCCGGCGCCTCCTCCCCGGACAGGGCCGCCGTGCACTCCCGGAAGATCCAGGGATTGCCCCGCGCGCCGCGGGCGATCATGACGCCGTCGCAGCCGGTCTCCCGCAGCATCCGCAGCGCGTCTGCGGCGCATCTTACGTCGCCGTTGCCGATCACCGGGATCGAGACCGCCTCCTTTACCTCGCGGATCACCGACCAGTCCGCCTGTCCGGAATAATACTGTTCCCGGGTGCGTCCGTGGACGGCGATCGCGGCCGCGCCGGCCGCTTCCAGGCGCTTCGCGGCCTCCGCAGCCACATTTTCACCTTCCCGGAATCCCTTGCGGATCTTGACGGTCACCGGCCGGTCTGTGGCGGAGACTGCAGCTCTTACGATGGCTTCTGCCCGCGGAAGATCCAAAAGCAGGGCGGATCCCTCTCCGTTCTTTACGACCTTCGGCACCGGACAGCCCATGTTGATATCCAGGACGTCATAGGGCTTTCCGGCAAGCGCTTCCGCCGCGACGCAGATGGTCTCCGGATCCGGACCGAAGAGCTGCATGGAGACCGGGTGCTCTTCCGGTCCGATGTCGATGAATTCGAAGGTCTTTTTATTTCCGTATTTGACCGCGTTGGCGCTGACCATCTCCATGGACACAAGTCCCGCCCCCGCCTCCCGGCACAGGGTGCGGAAGGGCCGGTCCGTGACGCCCGCCATCGGTCCCAGCACGAAGGGATTCGAAAGCGCAAGGGAGCCGATCTTAAGCATCCCCGCCGCCTTCCTGCGGAAGCTCCCCCAGGATAAAGATCCTGTAGAAGGCCGCGAGCTGCTGCATCAGCTCCGCCTTTTCCTCCTGAAGCTTCCGGATCTTGAGCTCGCTTCCGATCTCGTCGAACCGGGGATCCCCTTCGGCGCTCCGCACCGTGAAATGCGGAAGCTTATCCTCACCGAACTCGATGGTCAGAACGCCGCCGACGTCCTCCGTAAAGGAGACGCACAGGATCTGCAGCTCCTCCTGCACGTCTTTGGGAATCCGCGAAAAGTCCGGATTAAAAAAGTATTTCTGATTGTACCAGCTGGCACCGCACAGCGTCACAGCCATCTGCTTTCCTCATCCCGGTCCTGCCGGGCCTTTCCGTTTTCTCTCAGTAAAAGATACTTGCGAACGCCGCAAGGACCAATAAAGCGGCCAGGGCGAAAAAGACGAATGCCCGCCGTTTTCCCGCGTTGAGATACATGGCTCCCAGATGAAAATGGAGCAGCGCGCCCATCAGGAAGATCAGCGCCGACGAGAGCCTTCTCGAGGTGCGGAACACGCGCGTCACGAGAAAGGTCCCGATGATCAGGACGCACAGGCCCGTGAAGATCCCCGCGAAGAAATAGTCCGCGACCGTATAGTTCTTCTTATGCATTCCGCCGCCTTCTCCCGATGATCCTTACAGCGTCGCCGCCATCACGGCTTTGATGGTATGCATCCGGTTCTCCGCCTCGTCGAAAACGACGGACTGCGCGGACTCGAAGACCTCGTCCGTCACTTCCATGGCGTCAAGCCCGTATTTTTCGTGGATCTGCCGCCCGATCCCGGTGTTCAGGTCATGGAAGGCGGGCAGGCAGTGCATGAACACGGCCTCCGGTCCCGCGTACTCCATCGCCTTCGCGTTGACCTGGTACGGCAGCAAAGCGGAGATCCGCTCCTCCCAGACTTCCTCCGGCTCGCCCATGGAGACCCAGACGTCGGTATAGATGACGTCCGCCCCGCGGCAGCCTTCTTCCACACTTTCCGTCAGCGTCACCGAGCCGCCGCTCTCCTTTGCCCAGGCTTCGCACTCCGCGACCAGAGCCGCGTCCGGGAAATAGTTCCGGTTCGTGCAGGCCGTAAAATGAAGACCCAGCTTCGAGCACACGATCATCAGGGAATTGCCCATGTTGTAGCGGGCATCCCCCATATAGGTCAGCTTACGGCCCTTCAGATCCCCGAAATGCTCGCGGACCGTCAGCATGTCGGCCAGCATCTGGGTGGGATGGTATTCGTTGGTCAGGCCGTTCCAGACCGGGACGCCCGCGTACTTTGCCAGCTCCTCCACGATCTCCTGGCCGTAGCCGCGGTACTCGATGCCGTCGTACATGCGTCCGAGGACCCGCGCGGTGTCGCGGATGGATTCCTTCTTGCCGATCTGGGAGGCCGAAGGATCCAGATAGGTCACGCGCATGCCCATATCATAGGCCGCCACCTCGAACGAGCAGCGGGTGCGGGTGCTGGTCTTCTCAAAAATGAGCGCGATATTCTTGCCGGCGTGGATCGGCTTCGCCGTTCCCTGCTTCTTCTCCGCCTTGAGCTCCGCAGCCAGATCCAGAAGGTACAGGATCTCCTCCGGTGTGTAGTCCTTCAGTGTCAGAAAATTACGTCCCTTTAAATTCATGATTCTCCTCCGGCGGCGCACCGCCGCCTGTTCTGTCTTCTTACTGCAGCTCCCGCTGCCGCTTTGCCTCAAACATCAGTATGCCCGCCGCCATGGCTGCATTGAGGGATTCCACCCTCCCCGCCATCGGAATGCGGATCAGGCAGTCGGTCTGCCCGGCCGTCTCATCGGTGATCCCGCGGCTCTCATTTCCGATCACAAAAACCGTTCCCCCCCGGTAGGAAGGCTCCGTGTAGCTGCTCCTGCCCTTCAGATGCGCCGCATAGGAGGTGATCCCCCTCGCCCGGAACTCCGCAAGCGCTGCGGACGCGTCCGGAACATAGCGGTGCGGTACGCGGAAAATGGATCCCATCGTGGAGCGGATCGTCTTCGGCGCGTAGAGATCCACGGATCCTTCCGTGAGAAAGACCCCGTCCGCTCCGGCCGCCTCGGCGGTCCGGAGGATCGTTCCTGCATTTCCCGGATCCTGCAGGTGCTCCAGAAGCAGATAGAGGCCGTCCCCCTCGAGCTCCGCAGCGTTTTCCTGCCCGCCGAAAGAGAGGACCGTAAGGATCCCCTGGGGACTTTTCGTGTCCGAGATCTGCGCAAAGCGCTCCTCTCCGACGCCGGTCATCACGTCTGCCCCGGCGGGGATCTTCGCAAGAAGCTCCGGATACTCGCGGGCAAAGCGGTCGGTCAGGATCACCTGCCGGATCTGCTCCGGGGGCGCCTCCGAAAAAAGCTTTCTTCCCTCTATCACAAAAAGGCCCTGCTCATCGCGGGCCTTTTTCTGCTTTACAAGCTGTCTGATATCCCTGAACGATAACATGTTACTCCGCAAATTCGCCGCCGAAGACCTGATCGTACTTATTGTAGTTATGGGAAAGCGAGCTGGCGATCTCGACTTCGTAGTCGTCAATGTGCTTCTCCATCGCGAGACCTTCCATGATATCGAAATCCTGGAAGTGGCCGTTCTTGTAGCCGATCACGCGCTTCGTCTTGCCTTCGCAGAGCACATCCACAGCCATGCAGCCCATAACGGAAGCATACACGCGGTCCTTCGCGGTGGGGCTGCCGCCCCGCTGCATGTGGCCGAGGATCGTGGCGCGGGTGTCGATGCCCGTCGCTGCCTCGATCCGGCGCGCCATGGACGCGGAGTGGCCGATGCCCTCGGCGTTCACGATAATGTGGTGCGCTTTGCCTCTCCGGCGGTTCTCGATGATGTTGTCGATGATCTTTTGCTCGTCGTAATCGTACTTCTCCGGAAGCAGGATATCCTCCGCGCCGTTGGCGATGCCGCACCACAGAGCGATATAGCCCGCGTTCCTGCCCATGACCTCGATGATGCTGCATCTCTCATGGGAGGTAGAGGTATCGCGGACCTTGTCGATGGCCTCCATAGCGGTATTGACGGCCGTATCAAAGCCGATCGTGTACTCGGTGCAGGAAATATCCAGATCGATAGTCCCGGGCACGCCGACCACGTTGATGCCGTGGTTCGCCAGCGCCTCGGCGCCGCGGAAGGAACCGTCGCCGCCGATGACCACCAGGCCTTCGATTCCGTGCTTCAGACAGTTTTCCGCTGCCCTGCGGACGCCCTCTTCTGTGCGCATCTCCTTGCAGCGGGCCGTATAGAGAACGGTGCCGCCCTTCTGGATTGTATCGGACACATCATGCGCCTGCATATCCTTGATCTGCTCGTCGATCAAGCCCTCATAGCCCTTCATGATCCCCTTTACCTGAAGGCCTTTTGCAAGTCCCCGCCGTACAACGGCGCGGATCGCTGCGTTCATGCCCGGCGCATCGCCGCCGCTGGTTAATACTCCGATGCAGTTGAGTTGATTCTTCGCCATATCTGCCTCCTCCAGGCCGCACAAGCAGACCCATGTTTCCGGCCGGACGGATGCTCCGGCCGGAAGAAATAACGGAATATCTTCTTCCCGGAAATGGGATGCGGTCCGGCCGGATCCCTTTTCCGGTCCTTTTATCATACCATGGAAACCGAAGCGCTTTCAATATCAGATAAGCGCGTTTCCGGTTTTTCTTACCGCTTCATTCTGGCGATCCGCACGCTCAGGTTCTCTCCGCCGAAGGCCCGGCGGAAGCGTGACAGGAGCTCTTCGTCCAGAAGCACACGGTCCGGGAGCCTCCGGTACTGGCGGCTGTCTCTTAAGTAAATGCACACGGAGTCCTCACCGACGCTGCCCTCCCGCAACTCCTCATAGACCGGCCGGGAGTCCAGCCAGGCCGCCGCGTCCGGGAACGCGATCCAGGCCTCCTTGGGAACTGCCGCGAAGGTGTAGATGCGGTCACAGATCAGCTTGCCGGCGCGGTCGTCCGCCGCGTCCACGTGCCCGTCGATAAAGACCTTGTTGTCCTCCGTGATCAGATCCCGGTATTTCTCGTAGGAATTGGGGAAGACCACGACTTCCACGGTCCCGAGCAGATCCTCCAGCATCAGAAAGGCCATGCTCTTGTTGTTCTTCGTATACTTCCGGGTAATGCCCGTGATCATGCCACCTACGGTCACGCGGGCTTCATTTTCCAAAGAAGAGACGCCGGTCTCTTCGTCAAGGCTGAAATCCGAGGTCACTGCCGTGATCCGCGCCCGCCAGACCTGCTCGTACTCCTCCAACGGATGGCCGGAGAGGTAGACGCCCAGTACTTCCTTTTCGAAGAAGAGCAGCTGTTCTCTGCCGAATTCTCCCACGTCGGGAAGGCGGATCTCAAATTCCTTCCGCAGCTCCGGCGCCATGAGGTCGAACAGCGACAGCTGGCCCGATACGGCCGCCTTGCTCTCGGCCGCCGCCTGATCCGCGATCTGGGCGTAGATCTGCATGAACTGTCTGCGGGTCCCGCCGAGGCAGTCCAGCGCGCCGGCTTTGATCAGGTTCTCGATCGCCCGCTTGTTCATCTCCTTCCCGGAGGTGCGGGTGATGAAATCCCGGATGGACGTAAAGGGCCCTCCCTCCGTCCGTTCGCGCACGATCATATCGATGACGCCGCGCCCGATGGCCTTGATCGCGTACATGCCGTAGCGGATGGAATCGCCTTCGGTCGTGAAACGCCCCTCTCCGGAGTTGACCGAGGGCGGCAGGATCGGGATCTTCACCTCGCGGCAGTGCACCAGGTATTCCGCGCACTTTTCGGTGTTGTCGATGACGGAGGTCATCAGCGCCGCCATGTACTGCACCGGATAATAGTGCTTCAGATAAGCGGTCTGGAAGGAGACCACTGCATAGGCCGCCGCGTGGGATTTGTTGAAGGCGTAGCGGGCGAAGCTGGTCATCTCGTCGAAGATCTTATTGGCCGTCGCCTCGGAAATGCCGCGGGAAATACAGCCGGGCACGCCCTCTTCTTCATTTCCGAAAATGAAGTTCTGCCGCTCCTTCGCCATGACGGATTCTTTCTTCTTGGACATGGCGCGTCTGACGAGGTCCGACCGGCCCATGCTGTATCCGCCCAGATCGCGGACGATCTGCATGACCTGTTCCTGGTAAACGATGCAGCCGTAGGTCGGAGCGAGGATCGGCTCCATCTCCGGGCAGTCGTAGGTGACGCTGTCCGCATGCTCCTTGCCGGCGATATATTTGGGAATGAAATCCATGGGCCCGGGCCGGTAGAGCGCGATGCCCGCGATGATATCCTCGAGGGTCTTCGGCTTCAGCTCCTTCATGAAGCTCTTCATGCCGCTGCTCTCCAGCTGGAAGACGCCCTCGCACTTTCCCCGCCCGATCATATCCATGACGCCGGGATCGTTGTAATCCACGAGGTCGAGATCGAGAAGCTCCGGCTCCGTTCCGGCCGCTTTCGCCGCCGCGGTCCTCTCCGCGTTGATGAGGCGCACCGCGTTCTGGATGACCGTCAGCGTGCGGAGGCCCAGGAAATCCATTTTCAGAAGGCCCAGCTCCTCGAGCGTGGTCATGGTGTACTGGGTGGTGATGGATCCGTCCTGCGCGCGGGACAGCGGCACGTATTCGACGACGGGCTTCTTGGAGATCACGACGCCCGCCGCGTGCATCGAGGTGTTGCGGGGAAGGCCCTCGAGCCGCCGGGACATGTCGATCAGGCGGTGCACCTGCTCCTCCTCGTCATAGCGCTTCTTAAGATCCGGATTCATCTTCAGGGCCTTGTCGAGGGTGATATTGAGCTCCCGCGGGACCATCTTGGCGATCTGGTCGACCTCCGCGTAAGGAATGTCCATCGCCCGGCCGACGTCGCGGATGACGCCGCGCGCCGCCATGGTGCCGAAGGTCACGATCTGCACCACGCGGTCCCGGCCGTACTTGCGCACGACATAGTCGATGACCTCCTGCCTCCGTTCGAAGCAGAAGTCCACGTCGATATCGGGCATGGTCACGCGCTCCGGATTGAGGAAGCGCTCGAAGAGCAGATTGTATTTCAGCGGATCCAGCTCGGTGATCCCCAGTGTGTAGGAAACGATCGAGCCGGCGGCGGAGCCTCTTCCGGGTCCGACGATGATCCCGTGCTCCCGGGCGTAATTGATGTAGTCCCAGACGATGAGGAAATAGTCCACAAAGCCCATGCTGTGGATGGTCTCCAGCTCGTATTCGAAGCGCTCCCGGATCTCCGGAGTGATCTCCGGGTATTTCTCCGCAAGCCCCTTCCGGCAGAGCCGGTTCAGGTATTCCCAGGAGGTAAGGCCGTCCGGGCAGTCGTATTCGGGGATCTTGCGCTCGCCGAAGGTGATGGTCACGTTGCAGCGCTCGGCGATCCGGTCCGTATTTTCCAGCGCCTCCGGGCACCAGGCGAAGAGCCGGCGCATCTCCTCCGGCGATTTGACATAGTACTGGCCGCCCTCGTAGCGCATGCGGTCCTCGTCCTGGACCTTTTTGCCGGTCTGGATGCACAGAAGGATGTCGTGGGATTCCACGTCGTCCTCATAGGTATAGTGGCAGTCGTTGGTGCAGATGAGCGGATAGCCCTCCTCCTGCGCCATGCGCAGCAGCTGGGCGTTGACGTGCTTCTGCTCGGGAATGCCGTGATCCTGCAGCTCCAGGAAGAAATTGCCCTCGCCGAAAATGTCCCGGTACTCGGCCGCGGCGCGGACCGCGCCCGGGTAATCGCCCCGGGTGAGATGGCGCGCCACTTCGCCGGCCAGGCAGGCGGAGGAGGCGATGATGCCGCTGTGGTACTGCCGGAGGATCTCCTTGTCCACCCGCGGCCGGTAGTAAAAGCCGTCCACGAAGCCCGCGGAGACGATCCGCATCAGATTGTCGTAGCC
>ONST01000032.1 GCA_900320575.1 uncultured Eubacteriales bacterium | reverse complement strand
GATATCACCAAGCCGGTCGGGAACATGATCATGGATATCGGCGGGGGAACCTGCGACATCGCGGTGCTGTCCATCGGCTCCCCGGTCATTTCCACCAGCAGCAAGAACGCCGGGAACCAGTTCAATGAGATGATCACCCGCTACATCCGCCGGAACCACAGCCTCTTCATCGACGAGGACAAGGCGGAGGAGGTGAAGCGGCGGATCGGGAGCGCCTTCCGGCGGCCGGCGGCGGAGTCCATGCAGGTGACCGGGCGGAACGTGCACACCGGGCTGAAGAAGACCGTGTCTCTTACGACCGAGGAGATGCGGGAGGCCCTGCGGGAGTGCACCTCCCAGATCGCGGACGAGGTGCAGGGCGTGCTGGAGCGGACGCCGCCCGAGCTGGCGGCCGATATTGCGGTGCGCGGGATCGTCATGACCGGAGGGGGCTCGCTCCTGCACGGTCTGCCGGAGCTCATCGAGGACCGCACGAACATCAATGTCATGGTGGCGGAGGATCCCGCCTCCTGCGTCGCGGCCGGCGCGGGCCTCTACACGCAGATGATGGACCAGATCGGAAGAATGGAGTACTGATGCCGGAACAGGTCGAAGGAACCGTCAATCACATCATTTTTCAGAATCCGGAAAACGGATACACCGTCTTTGAACTGGGCGTATCCGGGGGAAAAGAGCTGACCTGCGTCGGCTTTTTTCAGCTTCTGACGGAGGGAGAGAGCGTGACGCTTTTCGGCCGCTACACGGAGCACAGCGCCTACGGGCGGCAGTTCCGCGCGGAGGCCTACGAATCCCGGATCCCGGAGGACGCGGAGAGCATCGAGCGCTACCTGGCCTCCGGCGCGGTCCGCGGGATCGGGGCGGCGCTTGCGGCCCGGATCACGGCCCGCTTCGGGGACGACGCCCTCCGCATCATGGAGGAGGAACCGGAGCGCCTTGCGGAGGTGAAGGGCATTTCCCTGCGGAAAGCGCAGGAGATCGGGGCGCAGGCCCTGGAGCAGATCACGATGCGGCGGGCGATGATGTTCCTGCAGCAGTACGGGATCACGCCGGGGATGTGCGTGCGCATTTACCGGCAGTACGGGGAAGAGATCTATACGATCCTGCGGGAGAATCCCTACCGCCTGGCGGAGGATATCGACGGGATCGGCTTTAAGACCGCGGACCGGATCGCGGAGCAGACCGGCGTGACGCCGGATTCGGAGTACCGGATCCGCAGCGGACTGCTCTACACGCTGGCGGGCGCCGCCGGCGACGGCTCGGTCTTTCTCCCGGAGAGGGAGCTTCTCGCCCGCGCGCGGGACCTTCTGCACGTGGACGATGAGGAGATCCTCCGGCAGGTGACGGAGCTGGCGCTCGGTCGGAAGGTCATCCTGAAAGACCGCGATACGGAGCACGGGCGGGAGCGGATCGTCTACGCGGGAAGATTCTACTATCTGGAGCTCAACGCGGCCCGCATGCTGCTGGAGCTCGACGGACCCTGCGAGACCGACGCGGCGGAGGCGGAGAGAAGGCTTCAGCGCCTGAGGAACACGGCGGAGGTCGTGCTCGAGGCAGAGCAGGAGGAGGCGGTGCGGACGGCTGCTCTCCGGGGGCTCATGATCCTCACCGGAGGCCCGGGGACCGGAAAAACGACGACCATCAACGAGATCATCCGCTATTTCCGCTCGGAGGACCGCAGGATCCTGCTGGCCGCGCCCACCGGGCGGGCCGCGAAGCGTATGACGGAGACCACCGGCTGCGAGGCCTCCACCATCCACCGGCTGCTGGAGATCAGCTCGTCCTCCGAGGACAGCCGCCTCCGCTTCGAGCGGAACGAACAGAATCCGCTGGAGGCGGACGTGATCATCATCGACGAGATGTCCATGGTGGACATCGTGCTGTTCCACGCGCTTCTTTGCGCGGTCCCCGCCGGGACCCGGCTCATTCTCGTCGGAGACCGGGACCAGCTGCCCTCCGTCGGGCCGGGCTCGGTGCTCCGGGACCTGATCCGCTCGGAGGTCTTTCCCTGCGTCCGCCTGGAGCGGATCTTCCGTCAGGCCGAGACCTCGGACATCGTGGTCAATGCCCACCGCATCAACCGCGGGGAGGAGATCCGGCTGGACAACCGGAGCCGGGATTTCTTCTTCCTCGAGCGGGAGGATCCGGCCGTGATCCTCAAGCACGTGGTGACGCTGGTCCGCGATAAGCTCCCCTCCTATGTCCACGCCTCCTCGTTTGATATCCAGGTGCTCTCGCCGATGCGCAAAGGCCCTCTCGGCGTGGAGAACCTGAACCGCGTCCTCCAGCAGTACCTGAATCCGCCGGAGACGGGAAAGAAAGAGAAGAGCAGCGGAGAGCGGATCTTCCGCACCGGCGACAAGGTCATGCAGACCCGCAACAATTACGAGATGCCATGGGAGATCCGCGGAAGGTTCGGGATCCCCGTGCGCAGCGGGACGGGCATTTTCAACGGGGATCTGGGAATCGTGCGCGAGGTCGACGATTTTTCCTCCAGCCTGACCGTCGAGTTCGACGAGGGGCGGACCGTGGATTACCCCTACGCCCAGCTCGAGGATCTGGAGATCGCCTACGCGGTCACGATCCACAAGTCCCAGGGAAGCGAATATCCGGCGGTCATCCTGCCGCTGCTTTCCGGCCCGCGGATGCTCTTTACCCGGAATCTGCTGTACACGGCCGTGACCCGGGCGAAGGACTGTGCCGTGCTCCTCGGAAGCCGGCAGACGGTCCGGGAAATGATCCGCTGCGAATCCGACGGGAACCGCTGGACCTCACTTGACGTGCGGATCCGGGAGCTCGCGGCCCTGGAGGAGCGGCTATGACGGTCCTCGATCTGCTGTTCCCGCCCCGCTGTCCGGTCTGTCACGGCCTTGCCCCGGTAGGGGAGGACTTCTGCCCCGGCTGCCGGGAGAAGCTGCCAGTCATCCGCACGCGCCGCTGCAGAAAATGCGGGAAGCCCGTTCCCGCAGGCGAGTCCCTGTGCGAAGCTTGCCGGGAGGGCGGGCACCTCTTTGATGAAGGCCTGGGCCTCTGTCTCTATGCCGGATCGATGAAGAAGACCATGTCGTACCTCAAATACCGGGGACGCGCGGAATACGGCCGCAAGCTGGGGCGCGTTCTCGCGGAAGAGGAGGCGGACCGGATCGCGGCATGGAGGCCGGCGGCAGTCGTTCCGGTCCCGGTGCACCCGTCGCGTCTCCGCAGCCGGGGCTATAATCAGGCGGAGCTGATCGCGGCAGGCGTCTCCGAGGTCTCGGGGATCCCGCTGCGCACGGACCTCATTTTCCGGAAGAAAGAGACGGCGGCTATGAAGACCCTCTCTGCCGGCGGGCGGAAGGAGGCCTTAAGAGACGCGTTTTCACCCGCCCAAGGCGCTGGAGAGGCGGGGATCCCGGGCCGCGCGCTCCTCGTGGATGACATCTATACCACCGGAGCGACGCTCGATGCCTGCGCGCATGTCCTGCGCGGCATGGGCGTCCGCCGCGTGTATTTTCTGACCGTCTGCACGGGCGGCGGTCATCTCGCCCGTTTCTGAAGAACATTAAGAGTTGCTTAACGCGCGGAAAACTTTCGTCCGCCGGTTTGCATTGCATGCCGTTTCGTGCTACAATACAGAAACGGACTGCGGGATCTGCGGATGCGGACCCCGCATGTGGAATGCAATGACTCCCAAGGAGAAGAACTGCTCATGATCAATACATTCCGGCTTCTTAAGATGATCCGGCTCTCCCGCTACGAGGAGGGAGAGGGCGGGGAGGATCTCCGCGTCTGCGGCTACTACCGGTCGGATTACATCGGTCTGCAGCTGATCGGAACGGCTGTGCTGACGACTGTCGCCTTCGGACTGATCGCCGCGCTGGCCGTGCTCTACGATATCGAGGGCTTTCTCGACATCATAGGAGACCTCGATCTCACAGCGGTCATCACGCTGGCCGTGGTCGTCTATGCCTTTTTGATGGCGGCCTATCTGATCATTACGTACGCGATCGCATCGCTTCGGCACCGCAGGGCCCGGAAATCCGTCCGCGGTTACGAACGGGAACTGAAAGAGCTGAAGCTGCTCGGCAGGAGGACCTCGTCGATCCGCCCGGCAAGAAGAAGCCGCAGAAGGGATTAATCTATGAATACGATCCGGGAATTCAAAAAGAAACTGACGGACTTTTACGGACGCTATTCCGCGTACGCGGATATCCTGATCAAGTTCCTGACGGCGCTGTGCGCCTATCTGTGGGTGCGGTCGGTGACCGGCTATTCCGCTGTCTTTTCCAACATTTTCATCCTGCTGGTGCTGGCCCTCGTCAGTTCCGTGCTCCCCTCCGGTTCGATCGCCCTCATCTCGGGCATTCTGGTCGCGGGGCAGGCCTTCGGGCTGGGCCTTGACGTCGGCGGCGTGGTGACCGCGGTGCTCGTGATCCTGTTCATTCTCTTCCTCCGCTTTATTCCGGAGGATTCCACGGCGGCTGTCCTGATGGCGATGGGCGTGTGGTTCGGCTTCGGCGCGCTGGTCCCGCTCGTCTGCGGCCTCAGAAAGCGCCTCGCCTCCGTCTTCTCCCTGGCCTCCGGCGTGGTGATCTGCCAGCTGGTGCGCACCATGGGCGCGACGCGGGAATCGCTGTCGCTGCTGGAGGCGACGGCCTATCCGGACCGCCTGAAGCTGTTCATGGGCGCGATGTTCCGCCCGGGCCTTGTCGTCGGCTGCGTCGCCGCGATGGCCGCGGCAGCGGTCGTCTATCTGCTGGCGCTGGCCGGATTCCGGTACTGCCTGGAGACCGCTTCCGCCGCCGGTGCGGTGATCTACGTGGTCCTTACGGCGGTAGGCAGCTCTGTCCTCGGCGCCGGGACCGATCTGACGGCGGTGATCGTCGGGAGCGCGGCATCCCTCGTGGTGGCGCTGATCCTCTCCTTCCTGTGGATCTCCCTCGACTATAAGAAGAGCGAGAAGTTCCGGATCGAGGACGACGAATACTACTATTATGTGAAAGCCATTCCGAAGGCAAAGACGGACGGCGCCCCCTATGAGGCACCGGAGCCCGGAGAGGCCGCCGCGGACGAGGCGCCTCTGGTGGAGCGGCCAGAGGTGGACGATATTGATTTCGAGAGCAGACTGGAGGAATCTCTGAAGAATCTGTAACGTTCCCCTTCCCGGCAATCGAATAAGACACAGACAGTTTTCCGCGCGGGGCGCCGGCTGCGAGCCCTCTGCGCGGACCGGCGATCGGGAGGACTGCGGGTTATGTTTTCCACGTTTATAGAGCGGATCACGGCATATATGTCCGGCTTTTATCTGCCCAGGATACACGTGATCGACGTGGTGGAAATACTGATCATCGCAGTCCTTCTGTATTTTTTTATCAACTGGATCCAGCGCACGCGGGCCTACGCCCTGCTGCGCGGCATCGTGGTGATCGCCGTGTTCATTGCGATCGCCTACGCGACCCAGATGACGGTGATCCTCTATATCGTCCAGTCGGTGGCCCAGGTGGCGCTGATCGCGGCCGCAGTCATTTTCCAGCCGGAGCTGCGGAAGGCCCTGGAGACCCTGGGCAATAAGAGCTTTTTCTCGTTCCTGAAGCTGGAGCCGTCCTCCGCGAGGACGCCGGGCCTGGCGGACCGGACCATTTCCGAGATCCTCCGCGCGGTCAACGAGATGAGCGAGCTGCGGACCGGTGCGCTGATCGTCTTTGAGCAGAAGATCCTTCTGACGGACTACATCAACACCGGCATCGCCATGGACTCCGAGGTCTCCAGCCAGCTGCTGGTCAATATTTTCGAACACAATACGCCCCTGCACGACGGGGCGGTCATTCTCCGCGGAGACCGTGTCGCCGCCGCCACCTGCTATCTGCCGCTGTCCGACAACGCGCAGATCAGCAAGCGGTACGGCACCCGGCACCGGGCGGGCCTGGGCATCAGCGAGGTCAGCGACTCCTTTACGATCATCGTATCCGAGGAGACCGGGCGGATCTCCTGTGCCTACATGGGAAACCTGACCACGGGCGTTACTCCCGGCGAGCTGCGCGAACAGCTGCATCAGCTGCAGAAGAATTTCGGCATCGAGCGCAGCGAGCGGAAGATGCGGATCTGGAAGGGGAGGGAACGCGATGAAAGATAAGATCTTCGGCAATCTCTTCTGGAAGCTGCTCTCCCTCGGACTCGCTTTCCTGCTCTGGCTGGTGGTCATGAACGTCATCAACCCCTCCTCGAACCAGAGCGTTTCCGGCGTAAAAGTCTCTCTGGAAAATATCGCCTACGTCGAGAGCATGGGCATGACGTGCCGGCTCGCCGACAGCAGCGACGAGGTGAGCGTGACGGTCCGAGGACGCCGGCGCACCGTGGAGCGTCTCCGGGCCGCGGATATCACGGCGATCGCGGATATGCGGCAGATCATTGACATTTCCTCGACGCCGGTCATGGTGCCGGTCACGGTGAGCGTTCCCGGGATCAGCTCGGAAAATATCTCCGTCACCCCCCGCAATATCGAGGTGGTGCTGGAGGAGATCGGGAGCAAGGATTTCGTGATCAATCCGGTAGTGACCGCCGGCACGCTTCCGTCCGTCGGATATCAGGTCGGAACGCTGTCCGTCTCCCCGGAGAAGGTCAATGTGCGCGGCCCTGAGTCCGTCATCAGCAAGATCGACAAGATCAACGCGGAGGTCAACGTCTCCGGCATCGCCGTGGACAAGGATCTGACAGCGTCGATCCATATTATCGACCGCAACGGCGAGGAGCTTCCCGCCGTGGAGCGGGACGCGCTGAAGTTCGACAAGGATATGACCACGGTGATGGTCCATGTCCAGCTGGATGAGGTGCTGGAAGATGTCCCGGTCTCCGCGGAGGTCTGGGGAAGTCCAGCGGAAGGCTATCAGGTCGGGAACGTCACGGTGACGCCCTCCGTGATCGGAGTGGCCGGAACGCCGGAGGCGGTCAGCCGGTTCGCGAACGAGGGAGGCACCCTCATGATCACACAGGATTCGGAAAAGGTGGACGTGAGCGGCCGGAACGCCGACTTCGACGTCTCGGTGAATATCACCGACTTCCTGCCGGAGGGACTGAAGCTGGAGGACGGCTTTACTTCGCAGGTGGTGGTCTCGGTGGAGATCCTGCCCAACCGTTCCCGGGCCTACACGTTCAGCAGTCAGAATATCCGGAAAAAGAATCTGGGAGAAGATCTCTCCGCGGCATTCAGCGTGAAGGAGATCCGCATCGTGGTGCGGGCCTCCGACAAGCGTCTGGACGCCCTGACGGCGGATCAGATCGAGGCTTCGGTGGATCTTGCCGGCATGGAAGAGGGAACGTATTCGGACGTTCCTGTGGAGATCACCCTGCCTTCCGGATACCAGCTCACGGAAAGTCCGTCTGTCAGTATGGAGATCATCCGCAACAGCGGCTGAGGAAAGGAGCGAATATGATCAGCCGGAAAATGATCATCAAAAATGAGACCGGCCTGCACTTAAAGCCGGCGGCCGTCCTGTGCGAAGAGGCGCGGAAGTACAGCTCGCTGATCACCTTTACCTGCGGGACGGCGACAGCCAATCTGAAGAGCGTGCTCTCGATCCTGGGAGCCTGCGTGCATTCCGGCGACGAGATCGAGATCGTCGTCAGTGGAGAAGATGAGGAAGAGGCCGCTGCTGCGGTCTGCCGCCTGATCGAAGAAGGGATCGGCGGCTGAATAAAAAGAGGGGAGAACAGAAAAAGTGGGGAGAAAGATACTTGCGCTGCTGTTGGCTGCAGGAATCACCGTGTCGGGGGCGGAAGGGGTCCTCGGCGCGCAGGAGGAGGCCTCGTCGGAGGCTTCTGCCGCAGAAGAGGTCCTTTCGGAAGGATCCGTAGCAGAATCGGAAGAAGAGGAGGCTGAGCTTCCTCCCGGCCCGGAGGTCATCGAATCCAACGGGATCGACGGGTGGCCGCTGTCTCTGGATATCAATTCGGAGACCGGGTGCCTGATGGACGCGGAGACCGGCGTCATTCTCTTTAACAAGGAGATGGACCGCCAGATGTATCCGGCGTCCATCACCAAGATCATGACTTCGCTGCTGGCCATCGAGAACAACGACCTCGACGAGGTCGTGGAGATGACGGAAGCGGGCGTGGAATACGTGCAGAACGGGAGCGCCAGCCTGTGGACGGTGGAAGGCGAGGAGTTCACCGTGGAGCAGCTGCTCTACGGGACCCTGATCAAATCTGCCAACGACATGGCGACCCAGCTGGGCGAGTATACGGCCGGTTCGGTGGACGAATTCGTGGACATGATGAACGAACGCGCGGAGGAACTGGGCTGCCTTCACACCAATTTTGAAAATGCCTGCGGCATGCCGAACGACGACCACATGACCACGGCTCACGACATGGCCCTGATCACGCAGGAGGCCATAAAGAACGAGACCTTCATGGAGATCATCGGCACCGAGGAATACTCGATCCCGCCGACCAACAAGAACCAGTACCGGCGCTCCTTTGACACCCATGTCAAGCTGATCTACGACGAGGATTTCAAATACGACGGCATTCTCGGGGGAAAGACCGGCTACACGGACGCCGCCGGCAATACGCTCGTGACCTTCGCTGAGCGGGACGGCCGTACGCTGATCTGCGTCACCATGAAGGGCGACGGCATGGACGCCGCCGCGGAAGATCACGTCCAGCTGCTGGACTACGGCTTCGACTGGTTCGAGAACCGGCCTGCGCCCCACGGAGATACCGCGGAAGAGGGCGGGCTTGTGTCCGTGCCGAAGAGCGCGAAGGAAGAGGATCTGACACTTGTCAGGGAGGAACCCGACGAGGAGGGAATGGTCCGCGAGACCGTTCTCTTCCATAACTATGAGGTGGGACACATGGTGCGGACCGCGGAGGACGCGGCCCGCATCGAGGCGGAGGAGACGCCGTCTCCCGAGCCGGGACCTTCTGTGACAAATGCGCCGGATCCGGACGGGCCCGCCCCGTCGCCCGCCCCGTCGGAGACAGTCACGATCGCGGGCTATACCATGTCCAGACGGGCCTTCTGTGCAATTGCGGCCCTCGGCGGACTGGTGCTTGCAGGGGTTCTTCTCATTGTGATCACCCTGATCCTCAAAAAGAAGAAGAAGGAGTAAAGTGCGGATGCCCGAAAAGGAACAGGAGCTTCTGCCGGTCAGAATCTGGGAAAGCGTGAAGACCTTTGGTCTTCGTGCTTTTTTTGCATCATTTTCCGACAGCTCCCGGATGCTGCCCCGCGCTTACGAGCCCTGGCTGTTCCGGCACAGGGCATCCGAAGAGCAGCTCCGCGCGCAGCGGAAGAAAGGCGCGGGAAGGAAGACCTCCCTTACCCTCGTGACGGTGCTCAAAGAAGCGGATCCGCAGGCCTTTGCGGACATGCTCGCGTCTCTTAAGGGTCAGACCTTTTCCGGCTTTGAACTTCTGCTCATCGACCTGACCGCGTTCGGGGACGGAGGAACGGACCTGCAGGCGGAACTGCGCAGCGCGGCTGCGGAAGCCGCACATTCGGGTCTCCGCCTCCGGCATTTTCTGATGAAGGACGACCTGGAATTTGCGGACGCCGTCAATTTCGGGATCCGGCGCGCCTCCGGGACGTTCCTTGCTGTGCTCCCGCCGGAGGATCTGCTCCCCCCGGAGTCGCTGTACCGCTTCGCGGAAACGATCCGGAAGCACCGGGAGGCGGAGCTTTTTTATGCGGATCACGACTCGGTCAGTTATGGAAAGGGCCGGTATTTCGATCCGGTGCTGAAACCGGATCTTGATCCCGTGCTGCTGCTCCACGGCGACTATATCGGGGAATTCTATTTTTTCCGGAAGGAAACGGCCGCCGTTCTGGGCGGATTCCGCCGGGAGCTTTCGGGAGCAGAGACCTATGATTTCCTCCTCCGGCTGACGGCGGGAGAAAGAGAGACGGTGCATCTGCCGGCGGTACTCCGGCACAGGAGGGGCGCGCTCACCCGGATCCCGGCGGAAGACCCGCGTGAGGACCTGCGCAGGAGCGCCATGGCGGAAGCCGTGCGCAGGGAACTTGCAGGGCGCAGGATCAGCGGGGAGGTCCTCCCGGCGGGCAGCAGCGTGCGTATACGCTGCCGCCGGAAGAAAAAGCCGCTCATCTCCGTGATCCTGATCAATACCGACCGCGCGGCGGACCTGCGCAGGTGCGTGGATTTCCTGCTGGACTCGACGGAGGAGAAGCTGGAGATCCTGATCGTGGAGTGCTGCAGCCGGGAGCGGGAGACCTTCGAGCTCTACCGGGATCTGGCGGCTTATCCGCAGGTGAAGCTCATCCGCTGGATGGAGGAGCTGCATCTGTCAAAAATGCTGAATTACGCGGCGGGCTATGCGGCGGGAGAGTACTTCCTGTTCTTCTCCCGGCGGATCCGGAGCGCGGCAGGGGAGAACTGGCTCACCGGCCTTCTCGACCTGCTGCTCCTTACCGGCGCCGGCGCCGCAGGGCCCGCGCTGCTTACTCCGGACGAGCGGACTCTTTCGAGGGGGCTGATCGTCCGGGAGGGGATCATCCTGCCCGCATTTCCCGGCGAGGAGGCGGCACGGGTCTCCCGGATCCTGCCGCGGGAAGCGCCGCACACGGTGTCCGCGCTCTCCGGAGACTGCCTGCTCGTAAGGAGGGAGGCCTTCCTTCAGGCGGAGGGCTTTTCGGATGACTTCCGTTTCCGCACGCAGGCGGAGGATCTGTGCCTCCGGCTCCGGGAAAACGGCTGGCGCTGCGTCACGGATCCGGGCTCCGGAGCGGTCCTGGAGGATATCCCGGAGACGCCTGCTCCCACCGGGACAGAGGAGATCTTTGACCGCGACACCTTCCGGCAGCGCTGGGAAACAAAAACAGCCTCCGATCCTTATTATCCGGCGGCCGCTTCGGCGGAACGCGGAGATTATTTACCAAAACTGGACTGATCTATGAAGCAGCCTTCTGTCGATATCCTTCTTCCGGTCTACCGGCCGGATCCCTCGTTCCGGAACCTGCTGCTGCGCCTCACGGAGCAGCGGATGCGGGCGGACCACATCCTGGTCCTCAATGTGGACGAGCGGTTCTGGGATCCCTCTCTCGTGCCGGATCTTCCGGAGATCGAGGTCTTTCAGGTGGAAAAACGGTATTACGACCGCGGTTACCTGCGCGATATGGGCGCAGGTTTTTCGCATGCGGATATGCTGGTCTGTCTCGATCAGCGGGCCGTGCCGGCGGACAGCCGCCTCCTTTCCTCCCTGTCGCGGCCGTTCCGGGATCCTTCGGTGAAGGCCGTCTTCGGCGCATGGGAGCCGGAGCCGGGGACGGATGTCCTTTCTGCCGCCCTTGAGGAATGCCGTTTCCCGGAGGAGCGGTACCGCTTTACGGCGGCGGATCTGCCCCGCCTCGGCAGCAGCTTCTGCTTTCTTTCCAATGTCTGCGCGGCCTATGACCGGGCCTTCCTGCAGGAAGCCGGCGGCTTTACAAGTCCCTGTATCTGCGGCGAGGACGAGCTGTTCGCCGGACGCGTGCTGAGGGCGGGCATGGAGATCGTGTACACGCCTTCTGCCTGCGTCCGCTATTCCCCGCCGGAGACCTCGCAGCTCCGCCGGGAGTTCGACCGCGGAGTCGCCCAGGCGCTGCATCCGGAGATCTACGGAGAACCGGATCTGAAGGAGGAGGAAAAGCGCTACGCGGCTCTCGTCGAGGAGGCGCTGCGGGAGGCCGGCGCGTCCGGCAGGATCCCGGAATTCCGGAACCTGCACCGGGAAGCCCTGATCGGGCGGAAGCTCGGCAGACGGTTCCGTTCCCTGCCTCCGGCAGCGGTGAAGCGACTGACCCGCAACCGGCTGTTCTGGACCTGGCAGGGCGGGGAGTAGAGACGCAAACGGGCGCTCCATTTCACAGAATATACACAATTATCCGTTATTCTGGAATACAGCGGACACAGGACGCTTCTTCTTCCTGTCCGCAGAACGTATGCGGATCCCTGAAAGGGCCCCGCGGAAAGGATATCAGAGCAATGGACGAATATTACAATCAGGATCCGGCAGGAACGGATCCGGTCAGCCCGGAAGGGAACGGGCAGGCACCGGAAAACGGTCATCCGCAGGGAGGAAATTCTTTCGGGCCCGCGCAGGAGCAGGAGCCCTATCACAGCCCCTACGACGCCTACCGCTTTCAGACGCCGCCTGATTTTTCGGTGCGGGAAACGCGCCCGGGGACCGGCACGGGTTCATCCGGGCCGTCCGGAAACGGCGGAAAAAAGCCCGGCAGAAAGACCGGCATCGTGATCGCGATCTGCGCCGCGGTGGCCCTTCTGCTCGCCGGCGTCGTGGCCGCCTGCACCATGCTTCTCGTGCGGATCGCGAATACGGACGAGCTTCCCGATCCGGAAGCGGTCGAGAGCCTGCTGCCGGATATGGACGGGGAAGAAGAGGACGGCGGGAAGACGCCTGAGAAGGAGGAACGCGAGATCGAGGAGGCGGAGGTGCAGACCGACGATCTGACGATCCCGGAGGTCGTCGAGCACTGCATGCCCTCCATGGTGGCGATCACCAATACCTCCATTTCCGAATACTACGATATTTTCGGACGTGCCGAGGAGCGGGAGGCCGTGAGCGCCGGCAGCGGCATTATCGTCGGGGAGACCGACACCGAGCTGCTGATCGCGACCAACAACCACGTGATCGCGGATTCCGCGGAGATCACCGTGACCTTTGTCGATGAAGAGGCGGTCTCCGGGACCGTCAAGGGAGCGGACGACCAGGAGGATCTGGCCATCGTTTCCGTGCTGCTCTCGGATCTGAAGCAGTCCACGAAGGACGAGATCCGCGTCGTGCAGATCGGCGATTCGGATTCCTGCGTGGTCGGCGAGCAGGTGGTGGCCATCGGAAATGCCCTCGGCTACGGCCAGTCGGTCTCCGCCGGCATCGTCAGCGCCCTCAACCGGGAAGTGACGGTGAATGGCTCCGTCCACCGGCTCATCCAGACCGACGCCTCCATCAATCCGGGCAATTCCGGCGGGGCGCTCCTCAATATGCGCGGCGAGCTGATCGGCATCAATGAAGTAAAATACGTGGACGCCACCGTGGAGGGCGTGGGCTACGCGATCCCGATGGCAGCCGCGGAACCGATCCTTGACCGGCTCGGCAGCCGCACCGCCCGCGAGAAGGCGGATCCTTCCGAAGCCGCCTGGGTGGGAATCACCTGCACGGATATGCCCTCCAGCTATGTGAGCATGGGCTATCCGGCCGGCGTCTACGTGGTGGAGGTCGTGGAAGGCGGCCCCGCGGACGAGGCGGGCCTCGAGAAGGGCGATATCATCACCGGCATCGACGGCACCTCCGTCTCCGGAAAAGACGCCTTCCTCCGGGAGCTGGAGTACTTCTCCGCCGGCGAGACCGTGGATCTGACCATCAGCCGTCTGGACCGCAGCGGCCGGAACTTTATCTCCAGCCGGGTCTCCATCACCTTCGGGAACAAGGCGGAGGCGATGACGGAAGGCCGGGAACAGCCGGAGCAGCGGGAAGAAGGACCGGAAGAGGAAAATAATGACCGCAGCAGCTTTCATTTTCAGCTTCCCGGCTATTAAAGAAAGGATCTCCGTATGGAAGAGGATATGACGCCCGTCACACCGGACGGGGAGGAGAAGGAGGAGCAGTACTGCTCGGTCTGCGGCAGGAGCTCCGCGAATGCGGGTCCCATGCTGAAGCTGCCGAACGGCCTCAATATCTGCCAGGACTGCATGCAGAAGAGCGTGGACATCATGCAGGAGCGCACGGACCTCGGAAAGCTCTTTCAGAACCTGCCGAACATCTCCTTCCTGAATCTCGGAGATCTGGCCGGCCGGGCGCCGAAGAAAGAGGAACCGAAGAAGAAGGCGCCGAAGAAGACCTGGCGCATGAGCGACGTACCGGCCCCGCATAAGATCAAGGCCATGCTGGATCAGTACGTGATCGGGCAGGACGCCGCCAAGAAGATCATGTCGGTGGGCGTCTACAACCATTACAAGCGGATCATTCAGGAGGATCTGCACCGCGACGGCAAGGACGCGCCCGCGCCGGACGGACAGGAGCGCGTGGAGATCGAGAAGTCGAACATGCTGATGATCGGCCCCACCGGCTGCGGCAAGACCTATCTGGTACAGACCCTGGCGCGCCTTCTCGACGTGCCGCTGGCGATTACCGACGCCACCTCGCTCACGGAAGCGGGTTACATCGGCGATGATATCGAGAGCGTGGTTTCGAAACTCCTGGCGGCGGCCGGAAATGACGTCTCCCGCGCGGAGCACGGCATTATTTTCGTGGACGAGATCGACAAGATCGCCAGGAAGAAGAATACGAACCAGAGGGACGTGAGCGGCGAGGCGGTCCAGCAGGGCATGCTGAAGCTCCTCGAGGGCGCGGAGATCGAAGTGCCGGTGGGAGCCGGCAGCAAGAACGCGATGGTGCCCCTTCGGACCGTCAATACGAAAAATATCCTCTTTATCTGCGGGGGCGCCTTCCCGGGGCTGGAGGACATCGTCCGCGAGCGGCTGAACCGGCACAGCTCCATCGGCTTCCACGCGGACCTGAAGGATAAGTATGACGGCGAGAAGAACCTGCTGCAGCAGGCGAAGACAGAGGACCTGCGCAGATTCGGCATGATCCCCGAGTTCCTGGGGCGTCTGCCGGTGGTCTTCTCTCTGGAGGAACTGACGGAGGATATGCTGGTGCGGATCCTCCGCGAGCCGAAAAATGCGATCCTCCGGCAGTACGAAGCGCTTCTGGCCATGGACGAGGTGAAGCTGACCTTTGAGGACGGGGCCCTCCGGGCGATCGCCCGAAAGGCCCTGGAGCAGGACACGGGGGCCCGCGCCCTGCGTTCCATTCTCGAGCAGTTCATGACGGACATCATGTATGAGATCCCCAAGGATGACAGCATCGGCGAAGTGGTGATCACGGAGGAGTATCTGGAGCACCGCGGAGGACCGCGCATCCTCCTTCGGGGACAGGGATAAGGTCTGCCGGAAAAGGCAGCGGAAAGGATGAGTTATGGCAGAAGATTTTTTCAGTGATCTCGGGAAATCGCTCACAAAGGTGACGAGAAGCGCCGTCACGCGCACCGGCACCCTGGTGGAGACGACGAAGCTGAACACCCGCATCTCCGCGGAGCAGAAGGAGATCGACCGTCTCTATCTGCAGATCGGCGAGCTGGTCTTCCGCGCGCGGGAGGACGGCGTTTCTCCGGACGAAGCGGAGCTGGAGAATCTCACCGGGGAGATCCGCGAGCGCAGGGACGTGATCTGGGAGCTGAAGGAGAACCTCGCGTCGGCGAAGGGCATGAAGCTCTGCACGAAGTGCCGCGAGCTGATGGACGCCGGAGCCGCGTTCTGCCCGAAGTGCGGGGAGCCCGCGCCGGCAGAGGAGAAGAACGGAAGCGATGCGGACTTCACGGAGGTCTCCGAAGAGGAGTGAACGGTTTTTGTTTTTCCAAAAAAATGAAAAAAAACTGTTGACGGGGAGCATCTTTCATTGTAGAATATCACTGTTGACGCGATAAGCGGAGACGGTTCGCAGGGATGGCGGAATTGGCAGACGCGCAGGCTTCAGGTGCCTGTGGCAGCAATGTCGTGTGGGTTCAAGTCCCATTCCCTGCAGAAGAAAGCCTGCACGAACGTGCAGGCTTTTTTTTACCACAGGAGAACGGAGAGGATATTATGCTGCAGTTTTTGGAATCCATTATTCTCGGTATCGTCGAGGGGATCACGGAGTGGCTGCCCATTTCTTCCACGGGGCACATGCTCCTGCTCTATGACCTGTTCGGGATCGATCCTTCGACTCCCTTCTGGGAAATGTATCTGGTCGTGATCCAGTTCGGGGCGATCCTCGCTGTCATCGTGACCTATTTTAAGCGTCTCTGGCCCTTCCACCGGGTGGATGAGCGGAAGACCGGCATCTACCGTGTCATCAGCAAACCGAAGCTGATCATGTGGCTGAAGATCGTGGTCTCCTGCATTCCGGCAGCGATCGTGGGCGTCTTTTTCGACGACTGGCTCGAGGAGCGTCTCTACAAGACCCCGGTCATCGCGTTCATGCTGATCCTGGTCGGCGTGCTCTTTATTCTCGTCGAGAACCGGAACCGCGGCCATCGGGCACGCGTGCGCAAGATCAGCCAGATCAGCTGGACGGAGGCGTTTCTGATCGGCCTTTTCCAGCTCGTGGCGGCGGTCTTCCCCGGAACGTCCCGCTCCGGCGCGACGATCCTCGGCGGCGTCTTCCTCGGCCTTTCCAGAAAATGCGCCGCGGAGTACACCTTCTTCCTCGGCGTCCCCGTGATGTTCGGTGCCTCGCTGCTGAAGCTCGTGAAGTTCGGCGGCTTCTCCGGCTCGGAGATCATGGTGCTGCTGGTCGGCATGATGGTGGCCTTCCTGGTCTCCATGGTGGCGATCCGCTTCCTGATGAAGTATATCCAGACCCACGATTTCAAGATCTTCGGCTGGTACCGCATCGCCCTCGGCGTGATCGTCTTTGTCTGGTATTTCGCCCGCCTGCTGGCAGCGTGAGCCTGACGATTCCTGCCGCGTCATCTTCGGCTGTTTCGGCGGCGGAGATCGAATCGGTATCAGTCTGTCTGTAACCGCAAACGGCTTCCGCGGCGGGAGCAGCTAGATCGCTCCTCAACGGGGCGAAAACCGTTCAGAAAAATCCAAAACTCATCCTTCGGATTCAAACAGTTGGATTTTTCTTTCACAAGGCCCCGTTTTCACAGCGAAAGCTGCTCCATCGCCTTGTGCAGATTGTTTGCTCATTACAGACAGACTGATACCCAGTCCGGTCTGCCGGAATACAAAAACAGAAAGAACGAGACCAAATGGCCTCGTTCTTTCTGCTTTTAATGAGGGGGGAGATAGTGAGTGGTTCATCAACTATCTGAGTCATACTATAAAGAAAAAATGTGGAGAGATTGTGTACTTGTCAGAAAGAAACCGTGAAAATTCTAAAGAAAATCTAAAAATCCCGCCCCGCGTTCCGCTCCGCATAAGGGCAAGGAACGCGGAACACGCGTACGATTTGACGGAAGCACAGAAATGTTGTAAACTAGATTAGTTAAGGAATCGCAGAAAAAAATACATGCGGAGCGGCGGATCCGAACCGCCTTCGCTCCGCGGCGGGAGGCCGGGATGCAATTAGAGAAACTGCTGGAACGTCTTGCGTGGACCTGCGTGCAGGGAAACACGGACTGTGATATCAAAGATGTGGTCTATGATTCGCGCAGAGCGGGAGAGGGCAGCCTCTTCATCGCCATCGCGGGAGCCGTGAGCGACGGCCACAGCTACCTTCCCCAGGTCATTTCCGCGGGAGCGGCCGCTGTGATGGTGGAGGAAGGCCATCCGCTGCCGGAGGGACTGGCATTTCCCGAAGAGATGACCGTCGTCTCTGTCCCGGACACCCGGGTGGGCCTCGCGTACGCCTCGGCCGCCTGGTTCGGCTATCCGGCAGAGGAGATCCCGGTGATCGGCATCACGGGGACCAAGGGCAAGACCACCACTACCTACATGGTGCGCTCCATCCTCGAGAACGCGGGCTACCGCGTGGGTCTCATCGGGACTATCGAGGCGGTCATCGGGGAGAAGCACATTCCCGCCGCCAACACCACGCCCGAGTCCTACATGATCCAGAAAGATCTGCGGGAAATGATCGAAGCGGGCATGAACTGCGCGGTCATGGAGGTCTCCTCCCAGGCCCTGATGCTGCACCGCACCGACGGCATCCCCTTTGAGATCGGGGTGTTCACGAACCTCGAGGCGGACCACATCGGCCCCGCCGAGCATAAGGATTTCGCGGATTATCTGCACTGCAAGAGCCTGCTCTTCCGGCAGTGCAGGACCGGCATTTTCAACGCCGACGACCCGCATTTTGAGGAGATCCTCGCCGGACATACCTGCGAAGTCGAGACGTACGGCATTCACAAAAAAGACGCGGATCTCACCGCGGAGAATATCGAACACGTGCACGAACCCGGTTATCTGGGTGTGCGCTTTACCCTCGGCGGAAAGCTGCATTTCCCGGTGGACCTCGATATCCCGGGAGAATTTTCCGTGTACAATGCGCTGACCGCGATCGCGATCTGCGAGCATTTCCGGATCGGGGAGGCGGACATCGTGCGGGCACTCAAGGAGGCCCGGGTGCGCGGGCGCATCGAGATGGTGCCGGTCTCCGATTCCTTCACACTGATGATCGACTACGCGCACAACGCCATGGCCCTGAAGAGCCTGCTTTCGACGCTCCGGGACTATCATCCGAAGAGGCTGGTGTGCGTGTTCGGCTGCGGAGGGAACCGGGCAAGATCGCGCCGCTTCGAGATGGGCGAGGTCTCCGGTTCGATGGCGGATCTGACGGTCATCACCTCGGACAATCCGCGCTTCGAGGAGCCGGAGGCGATCATCGCGGACATCCGCGAGGGCATTTCCCGGACGGACGGGGCCTTCGTTGAGATCCCGGACCGCAAAGAGGCCATCGCCTGGGCGATCCATAATGGACAGCCGGGAGATATCATCGTCCTCGCCGGCAAGGGCCACGAGGACTATCAGGAGATCAGAGGAAAGAAGTACCCGATGGACGAGCGGGTGCTGATCCGGGAAATACTGGAGGAAGATGCAGTACGCTGAGGTCATTGTGGACATCGCCGCGGAAAAGCTGGACCGCACGTTCAGCTACCGGGTGCCGGAGGCCCTTTCCGGGCTCCTTCAGCCCGGTTCCGTGGTCCGCGTGCCCTTCGGCGGGCGCTCCGTCCGGGGCTACGTGGTGGCGCTTGGCGCTACCCCTTCCTGCGACCCGGCCAGACTGAAGGAGATCGGCGAGCTGCTCGCGGACGGGGAGACCCAGGAGAGCCGCCTCGTCGCGCTTGCGGCCTGGATGAGCGCGTACTACGGATCCACGATGATCCGCGCGCTGAAGACCGTGTTCCCGGTCCGCCGGAAAATGGCGAAGAAGACCGAATCCTTCGTGTCTCTTGCCCGCCCGGAGGAGGCGGAAGCCCTCCTCGCCGAGCTCTCCCGGAAGCACCAGAACGCCCGCGCGCGGGCGGTGGAGGCTCTTCTTGCGGGAGGCATGCCGGAGGGGCAGCTCCTGAAGAAAGCCCGGATCCCCGCAAAGACCGTGCGGGAACTGGCGGAGCTTGGGATCCTGACCGTCCGCACGAGCGAGATCCTGCGGAGAGCGACGGCCGAGGCGCCGCAGCTGCCTCCGGCGGAGCTGACAGACGGGCAGAACAGGGCCCTTCAGGAGATCCTGAGCGAATGGGAGGACAGGGACCGTCCCGTCCTTCTCCGGGGCGTCACCGGCAGCGGGAAGACGCTGCTCTATCTCGAACTGGTCTCCCGGGTGCTCGAAGAGGGCCGGCAGGCCATCGTGCTGATCCCCGAGATCGCACTCACCTGGCAGACCGTCGTGCGCTTCGTGCAGCGCTTCGGAGACCGGGTCTCGTTCCTCCATTCCCGTCTCTCGGAGGGCGAGCGCTTCGACCAGATGCGGGCGGCCCGCGACGGGCGCGTCTCGGTGATGGTGGGTCCCAGATCCGCGCTGTTCACACCGTTCCCCGATCCGGGCATCATCGTGATCGACGAGGAACATGAGGATTCCTATCACTCGGAGCTCTCCCCCTGCTACCACGCGCGGGAGACCGCCATCAAAAGGGCGGAGCTCGAGGGCGCCCATGTGGTGCTGGGATCCGCGACGCCCTCCGTGTGCTCCGCGTACCGCGCGGAGAAGGGCGAATTCCGGTCCGTCCTTCTTGCGGACCGCTTCGGCGGGAGCGGACTGCCGAAGACGGAGACCGTCGACATGCGGGCAGAGCTCGCCGCGGGCCGGAGCGGGATCCTGAGCGGGCGGCTGCTGGAGAAAATGGAAGAAGTTCTCGCCCGGAAAGAGCAGGTCATGCTCTTTCTCAACCGGCGGGGATACACGGGAAGCGTCACCTGCCGCTCCTGCGGGGCCGTGATCCGCTGCCCTCACTGCGACATTTCCCTGACGAAGCACAAAAACGGGCGCTATGTGTGCCACTACTGCGGCTACAGTATGCGGGAGGTCCGTAACTGCCCGGTCTGCGGATCCCCCTATATCGGAGGTCTCACCGTCGGCACGGAGCAGGTGGAGGAGCGGATCCGGGCGTATTTCCCGGAAGCGGGCGTTCTGCGCATGGATCTGGACACCACGCGGGGCAAGAGCGGCCACCGGGAGATCCTGCAGGAATTCGCCTCCGGAAAGGGCGATATCCTGATCGGTACCCAGATGATCGTCAAGGGACACGATTTTCCGCGGGTCACCCTGGTGGGGGTGCTGCTGGCGGATCTGTCCCTCAATGAGGCGGACTACCGCTCGTCGGAGCGGACCTTCCAGCTGGTGACGCAGGCGGCGGGCAGGGCCGGCCGGGCGGAACGCCCGGGGCTGGCGCTGATCCAGACCTATCACCCGGAGCATTACAGCATTCAGTGCGCGGCGGCCCAGGATTACCCCGGTTTTTATAAGGAGGAAATGGCCTTCCGCACCCTGATGAATTATCCGCCGGCCGGTATCATGGCTTCCCTGACCGGGAGCGCCGCGTCGGAGGAGCTTCTGACGGAGGGCATGGGCTATCTGCGGAAATACATCGACCGCATCGATCCCGGCGGACGGCTCGGCACCACCGGCCCGGCCCCGGCACAGATCGCGAAGCTGAAGGACCGCTACCGGAGCGTGATCTACCTCAGGGCCGCGAAGATGGAGCATCTCCGCGCCGCGCGGGAGCGGATCGAGGCCTATATCGCGGCCAACAGCGGGTTCGCGGACATCGCGGTCCAGTTCGATCTGCTGACCTGAGACGGGACCGCCGGAAGAATCTAACGGAATCAGTTCATTTTATAAAAAAGGAGAATCAGCAAGATGGCACTTCGCACGGTGCGGGTCCAGGGAGACCCGGTACTTGGAAAACGCTGCAGGGAGGTCCGCGAGATGACGCCCCGCCTGCGGGAGCTGGTCGAAGACATGTTCGAGACCATGTACACGAATCAGGGAGTCGGCCTCGCCGCGCCTCAGGTGGGGATCCTGAAGCGCATCGTGGTGATCGACTGCACCGGCGAGGACCCGATGGTGCTGATCAATCCGGTGATCACGGAACAGTCCGGCGAGCAGACCGGGGACGAGGGCTGCCTCTCCCTGCCCGGCAAGGTCGGGACCGTGACCCGTCCCCAGAAAGTGACCGTCGAGGCCCTGGATCTCGACATGAATCCGGTGCGCTACGAGGGGGAGGACCTCCTCGCGCGGGCCTTCTGCCACGAACTGGACCATCTGGACGGACATATGTACACCGAGCTCGTCAAGGACGGGATCCGCGACGTGAACTATGAGGAGGAAGAATGAGAACAGTCTTTATGGGGACCCCGGATTTTGCCGCGGGGATCCTGCGAGCGGTCTGCGAAGCAGGATATGAGGTCGCAGGCGTCGTCACCCAGCCCGACCGGCCGAAGGGACGGAAGAAGGAACTGCTGCCCGGACCGGTGCACGCGGAGGCCATATCCCGCGGGATCCCGGTGTATCAGCCGGCCCGCGTGCGCGACGCGGAGGCCGTTTCCCGGATCCGTGAGATGGCGCCGGATCTCATCATCGTCGCCGCGTTCGGCCAGATCATTCCGAAGGAGATCCTGGATCTCCCGAAATTCGGCTGCATCAACGTGCACGCCTCTCTGCTTCCCGCCTACCGCGGAGCAGCGCCGATCCAGGCGGCGATCCTGGACGGACAGGCGGAGAGCGGCGTCACCATCATGCGGATGAACGAGGGACTGGACACCGGAGATATCATTTCCCGGAAAAGCTGCCCGATCGGTCCGAAGGAGACCGGAGGCAGCCTCTTCGCGAAGCTGGCGGTCCTCGGGGCGGAGCTCCTGGTGGAGACCCTGCCGTCGATCGAGAACGGCACCGCCTCCTTTACGCCGCAGCCGGAAAAGAGCACCACGCCCTACGCCCGCCAGATCAAAAAGGAGATGGGCGGGATCGACTGGACGGAGGACGCGGCCCTCATCGAGCGGAAGATCCGCGCCTATTCGCCCTGGCCCAGCGCCTATACCCGCCTGGACGGGCGGATGCTGAAGATCTGGGAGGCCCATATCGAGAAGCCGGACCACATCGGCGCGAATCCCGGGACCATCGTCCGCCAGGACGCGCACGGCATTTATATCGAGACCGGCCGGGGCATTCTCTGCCCGGACGTGATCCAGATCGAGGGAAAGCGGAAAATGACCGCGGAGGAATTCCTGCGCGGCTATGTCATCCGCAGCAACCGTCTGGGCTGAGGATCCGTCATCGGGATCCGCTTTCAGGAAGAATGAGGGAAGAGGGGCCCTGCATTTTTCCCGTCGAAGAACGTTTTCGATCGGAGGATGTTTGAAAATGGCAACGGAAAATACACGGGAGATCGTACTGGACATTCTGCTCGACGTGAGCCGGAACGGCGTCTACAGTCATCTCGCGATCCGCGGGGCGCTGGAGAACTATCAGTATCTTTCAAAGCGCGACCGGGCGTTCATCACCAAGGTCGCGGAGGGCACGATCGAGCGGCAGATCGAGATCGACTACATCATCGACCAGTTCTCGAGCGTACCGGTCCGGAAGATGAAGCCGGTGGTGCAGGAGATCCTGCGCAGCGCGGTCTATCAGATCCGCTTCATGGGCGGCGTTCCGGACTCGGCCGCGGTCAACGAGGCGGTGCAGCTCACACAGAAGCGCGGCTTCTTCAATCTGAAGGGCTTCGTGAACGGCGTGCTGCGGACCATCGTCCGCGACGTGGACCGCGTGCCCTATCCGGATGAGGAGAAGGAGCCGGTCCGCTCGCTCTCCATCCGCTATTCCATGCCGGAATGGCTGGTCACGCGCTGGCTGGACGAATTCGGCCCCTTCGTCACGAAACAGATGCTGGAGGCCTTCCTCACGGAGCGCCCGACGACCGTGCGCTTCAAGACGAACCGCATCGGGAAGCAGGAGATCATCGACAGCCTGACGGCCCAGGGCGTGGAGGTGAAACGGGCCTCCTATCTGCCCTATGCCTATCAGATCTCCAATTATAATTATCTTTCGGCCCTCACGGCCTTCCGCAGCGGCTGGATCTTCACCCAGGACGTGAGCTCCATGCTGGTGGCGGAGGCGGCAGCTCCCCATCAGGGGGATTACGTCATCGACGTCTGCGCCGCGCCGGGCGGAAAGAGCCTGCACATCGCGGACAAGATGGGCGGCTTCGGCATGGTGGAGGCCCGGGACCTGACACCGGACAAGGTCGCGCTTATCGCGGACAACGTGAAGCGCGCGGATCTCATCAACATCAAGCCGATGGTGATGGACGCGCTGACGCCGGACGTCATGTCCGAGGAGAAGGCGGATATCGTCCTCGCGGACGTCCCCTGCTCGGGCCTGGGCATCATCAGCCGCAAATCCGATATCAAGTACCGGGTCACGCCCGAGCGTATCGCGGAGCTGCAGGAATTGCAGCGGAAGATCCTGAAGAACGCCGCCTCCTACGTGCGGAAGGGCGGGGTGCTCATCTACAGCACCTGCACGCTGACCCACGAGGAAAATATCGACAATGTGCGCTGGTTCACGGAGAACTTCGCGTTCGAGACGGAGAGCCTGGATCCTTATCTGCCCGCCGAGCTCCGCCGCCTGACCACGGCGGAGGGCTATCTGCAGCTCGTTCCCGGCCTGCACGACGCGGACGGCTTCTTCCTGGCCCGTCTCCGCAGGAAACGCCTATGACCGACCTTCTTTCCATGAATTTCGGGGAGATGCAGGAGTTCGTCCGCGCCCTGGGAGAGAAGCCCTACCGGGCCGCCCAGCTCTACAGCTGGCTCCACGCAAAGGGAGCCGTCTCCTTTTCGGAAATGACGAATCTCCCGAAAACATTTCGCGAAACGCTCGCGGAAGAGGCGGAGCTCTCCGTTCCGGAGATCCGGACCGTCCAGGAATCGAAGCTGGACGGGACGCGGAAATACCTCTTCCGCCTGAGCGACGGGGAGTACGTGGAGAGCGTGTTCATGCGCTATCATCACGGCAATTCCGTGTGCATTTCCTCCCAGGTCGGCTGCCGCATGGGCTGCACCTTCTGCGCGTCCACGGTCCTGGGACTGACACGGAACCTCACGGCCGGAGAGATGCTCGCCCAGATCTACGGGATCTCCAGGGACACCGGGGAGCGGGTCTCCAACGTGGTGGTGATGGGCACCGGCGAGCCCCTGGACAACTATGACAATCTCGTGCGCTTTCTGCGCATGGTCTCCGATGAGCACGGGCTCAACATCAGCGAGCGGAACCTGACGGTGTCCACCTGCGGCCTGGTCCCGGAGATCAAAAGACTCGCGGGCGAAAAGCTGATGATCAATCTGGCCCTCTCCCTGCATGCACCTGACGACGCGCTGCGCAGGCGGCTCATGCCGGTGGCGAAGGCCTATCCGATCCGGGAGATCCTCGCGGCGCTCGACAGCTACTATTCCGTGAACCGCAGACGCCTCACCTTTGAGTATTCCCTGATCCGGGGCGTCAACGATTCCATGGACCAGGCGGAGGCCCTCGCCCGCCTTCTGAAGAGACGGAACTGCCTCGTCAACCTGATTCCCGTGAATCCGGTCACCGAAAATGATTATCGCGAAACCCGCCCCGCCGAAGCCGCGGCGTTTAAGAAAAAACTTGAAAAATACGGAATAAATGTTACTATAAGAAGGGAAATGGGAAGAGATATTGATGGTGCCTGCGGACAGCTGAGGAAGCGGTGCACGGAAATGGATGCAGATCTATGAGGTCATATTCAGCGACAGACGTTGGACAGAAAAGAAAAATCAATCAGGACAGCATTTTTGCTTCTGACCAGCCTGTGGGAAATCTTCAGAATCTGTATATCGTAGCAGACGGTATGGGAGGCCACAACGCCGGCGATTTCGCATCGAAATACGCGATCAGCGCCGTGCGGGAGTTCATCGCCAGCAGCCCGGAGACCAATCCGGTGAAGCTGATCGAAGAGGCCATCCAGCTGGCCAACCGGGGGATCCTCCAGGAGGCCACAGATCACGAAGAGATGCGGGGCATGGGTACGACGATCGTTGTGACAACGATTTCGGGGAGGTACGCATACACCGCGAACGTGGGGGACAGCCGGGCCTATCTCTACGACGGCTCCCTGCGGCAGATCACAAAGGATCATTCCCTGGTGGAAGAGATGGTGCGGCTCGGGGAGCTGACCGAAGAAGCGGCGAGGCTCCATCCTGACAAGCACATTATTACCAGGGCTCTGGGAGCAGCATCCGAAGTCGATGTGGATTTCTTTGATTACGAGATTCCTCCCGACGGCATTCTCCTGATGTGTTCGGACGGTCTTTCCAATATGGTGGAGGATTGGGAGATCGGCCAGGTTCTTGAAAATTATCCCGATGCGGAGGCGAGGACCCGGACACTGATCGAGACGGCCAATATCAACGGGGGGAAAGATAATATAGCGGTGGTCATTGTCGAACCGGATGCGGAGGATAAAGAATGTTAAAAGAGGGTACAGTAATAGGGGAGAGATATGAGGTCGTCGGCAGGATCGGCTCCGGTGGCATGGCGGACGTCTATAAGGCGAAGGATACCAAGCTGAACCGTTTCGTAGCCGTGAAGGTCATGAAGCCGGAATTCGCGAATGACAGCTCGTTCATTTCCAAGTTCCGCAGAGAGGCGCAGGCGGCTGCAGGCCTGGCCAATCCCAACATCGTCAATGTCTACGACGTGGGAGAGGATCAGGGCATTTACTTCATCGTGATGGAGCTTGTGGAGGGCATCACGCTGAAGGAATACATCGCAAAGAAGGGAAAGCTCTCGGTCCGTGAAGCGACGAGCATCGCCATCCAGGTCTGCATGGGCCTCGCGGCGGCGCACAACCAGAAGATCGTTCACCGGGACGTGAAGCCTCAAAATATCATTATTTCTACGGACGGCAAGGTCAAGGTCACGGATTTCGGCATCGCCCGGGCCGCGTCCTCCAATACCATCAGCGCCAACGCGATGGGCTCCGTCCACTACAGCTCGCCGGAACAGGTCCGCGGCGGCTATTCGGATGCCCGGGCGGATATCTATTCCGTCGGTATCACCCTGTACGAGATGGTGACGGGCCGGGTGCCCTTTGACGGGGAGACCACGGTCGCCATCGCCATCAAGCATCTCCAGGACGAGATGGAGCCGCCGACAAAGTTCACGCCGGATCTCCCGGTCTCCCTGGAGCAGATCATTTACAAATGCACCCAGAAGAGCGTCGACCGCCGCTACCAGTCCATGGACGACGTGATCGCGGATCTGAAGCGGTCGCTCATGGAGCCGGACGGCCAGTTCGTCCAGCTGACGCCTCTTTCCGATCACGCGCAGACCGTGATGATCACGGAGGACGACCAGGCGAAGATCAAGGCGGCCAAGACGCCCGCCGCTCCGCCGAAGAAGAAGGAGAAGGCTGCGCCTCCGGAGAAGAAGACCTATACTTCCACGGAAGCGGCCAGAAAGGGCTACGAGCCCGACGACGACGATGACGACGATGACGATGACGACGAGGGCGTCATCAGCTCGGGCCTCGAGAAGGCGGTCACCATCGGCGGCTTCATTGTCGGCGCGCTGATCATCTGCCTGCTGATCTATTTCATCGGCAAGGCTGCGGGGCTCTTCCCCTTAGGCGGAAGAGGAGAATCCCAGAGCACGTCCGTTTCTTCCGGCGCGGAGAGCGTCGCTTCGGAGCAGGTGGAGGTCCCCTCCATCCTCGGTATGGACGAGGCCCGCGCGCTTGAGGAGGCCAGAAAGGTCGGACTTGGCATCAAGGCCCAGGGCGAGGAGCCGTCCGAAGAGTACGCGGCAGGGCTCATCACCCGTCAGGATCCCCAGCCGGGCACGGCCGTGGACAAGAACTCCACGATCTACTATTTCAAGAGCTCCGGTTCGGACGGCGTCCTGCTTCCGAACGTGGTCGGCAGCCAGCTGAGCGAGGCCGAGGAGACTCTCCGGGATGCGGGCTTTACCAGCATCCGCGTCGAGGAGGAAAATGACGCAGATGAAGAGGTCGGCATCGTTCTCGCCATGGATCCCGAGGAGGGCAGCACGGTCAGCACGTCCGAGACCATCACTCTGACGGTCAGCGCCGGTCCGGAGACCGACGAGACAGTCGAGATCCCGAACTACCGCGGCATGTCCGAGGATTATGCAAGGGAAGCACTTGAGGACAGAGGACTCATCGTCCAGGTCCGCAGAGGCAAGACCTCCGGCATCGGCTACGGAGAAGTCATCGAGACCCGCCCCGCAGCGGGGACCGAAGTCCCGGTCGGATCCACGGTCACCCTGATCATCAATGATCCGGACGGTGAGGAGGACGCCGGCGAGGATGAGGACGAAGAGGAAGACGACCGGCCCGGCTGGACCGCCAGCGCCAAGCTCGGCGAGGCCTCCAACTACACGGGCGGCGCCTACCGCCTGGTCCTGGAGCAGACCGTGGACGGTGAAAAGGTCACCACGGAGCTGGAGAGCGGCGATACGCTCACTTTCCCGCACCAGATGGAGATCACCGGCGCGGCCGG
Organism: uncultured Eubacteriales bacterium; assembly: GCA_900320575.1. Taxonomy (GTDB): domain Bacteria; phylum Bacillota; class Clostridia; order Lachnospirales; family Lachnospiraceae; genus Chordicoccus. The sequence continues at coordinate 9,096 of ONST01000032.1, read as the reverse complement.
CGTCCGCAACGGCTATGTCGTGCTCTATGAGGAGACCGACAGCGGCGAGACGGTGCGCGCGCAGTGGCCCGTGACCTTTACCGGAAACTGATCCATGCGCGGAAAGATTGTAAAAGGAATTGCCGGATTCTACTACGTTGCCGTAGCGGAATCCGGTATTTATGAATGCAGGGCAAAGGGCATCTTCCGGAAGCTCGGCAAAAAGCCCCTGGTCGGCGATGACGTGGAGATCGAGATCACCCACGAGCAGGACCGGGAGGGGAGCCTCACGGAGATCCTTCCGCGGAAGAACGAGATGATCCGCCCGGCGGCCGCCAACGTCGACCAGGCACTGGTCTATTTCGCGGCGCGGGAGCCGGATCCCAACTATCTGCTGCTGGACCGCTTTCTCCTCGCGATGGAGACGAAGGGCATTCCCTGCGGGATCTGCTTCAACAAGACGGATCTCGCTTCGGCGGAACTGCTTGCGGAGCTTCGGGAGCGCTATGAAAACTGTGGCTGCCGGCTGTTCTTCGTGAGCGTGAAGCAGCAGGAGGGTCTTGCCGGACTGGAACAGTATCTTTCCGGAAAGACCACGATCCTGGCCGGGCCCTCCGGCTCCGGCAAATCGTCCCTCACGAACGCCCTCCAGAGCGGGGTGCGGATGGAGACCGGGGAGATCTCGAGAAAGCTCGCCCGCGGCCGCCACACGACCCGGCACGCGGAGCTGATCCCCTTAAGGGACGGCGCGTTCCTGATGGATACGCCCGGCTTTTCGCTCCTCAGCAATGAGGGCCTTCCGAAGGAGGACCTGGAGCGTTATTTCGCGGAATTCGCTCCGGAGCTGGGGCGCTGCCGGTTTGCCGGCTGCGCGCATATGGAAGAGCCGGACTGCGCGGTGAAGCAGGCGGTCAGCGCCGGAAGGATCCATCCGGGCCGCTACGCGAACTACCGCTATCTGTATGAAGAACTCAAAGAACAGGAAAAAAGGAGGTACTGAACATGCAATACGAACTGGCGCCGTCCATTCTGTCGGCGGATTTCAGTATTCTGGGGCAGCAGGTGAATTTTCTGGAGGAACAGGGCGTAAAATGGCTGCACATCGACGTGATGGACGGCAATTTTGTCCCGAACATTTCCCTCGGTCTTCCGGTGATCGCGTCGATCCGGAAGGTCTCCGGCATGTTCTTCGACGTGCATCTGATGATCGACGACCCGATCCGCTACATCGGTGATTTCGCAAAGAGCGGCGCGGACCTTATCACCTTCCATGTGGAAGCGGCGTCCGATCCCGCGGCGGTGATCCGCGCGATCCGCGCAAGCGGAAAGAAGGTGGGCATCTCCATCAAGCCGAAGACCCCGGTCTCGGCCATCGAGCCCTACCTTGCGGACGTGGATATGGTCCTCGTGATGACCGTGGAGCCGGGCTTCGGCGGCCAGTCCTATATGATCGAGTGCGAGAAGAAGGTGACGGAGCTCCGTCAGATCCTCACGGAGCGGGACCTTCCGGCGGACATCGAAGTGGACGGCGGGATCGCCGCGGACACCATCGAGCGCTCCATCGCCTCCGGCGCGAATATCTTCGTGGCGGGCAGCGCGACCTTTAAGGGCGACATCGGCGCGAATGTGCGGATGTTCTATGACGCCTTTGAGAAATTCGGGAAATGAAGACTCTGATCGTAAGCGGAGGTTGGCTTCGGCCGGCCTTTTTGCGTGAAAAGTGGGAAGAACTGTGTCCGGATCTTCTGATCGCCGCCGACCGGGGCATGGACTATGCGCTGGATGCGGGCCTTATTCCGGATCTGATCGTGGGAGACTACGACAGCGCGGAAGGCACATCGGCCGCGCATTTCCGGGAACGCGGCGTGCCCTTCCGGACCTATCCGGCCCGGAAGAACTACACCGACACCGAGGCCGCCGTCCGCGAGGCCCTCGGTGCAGGCAGCACGGAGATCCTCATTTTCGGGGCCACCGGCGGGAGGCTCGATCATTTTCTGGCGAACCTGGAATGCCTGCTGATCCCGCTGGAAGCGGGCGTGCCCTGCGCGCTGATCGATGAGCAGAACCGCATTACGCTGCGGAAGGAACCGTTCACCGTGCTGCGGGAGACGGCTTTCGGGAGCTATTTTTCATTCTTCGCCCTCGGGGAGTCCGTGGAGGACCTGACGCTTGCGGGATTCCGATATCCGCTGCAGGGGCATACGCTCCGGAAGGGATCTTCCCTGTGCGTCAGCAACGAGCTGGAAGAAGCGTCGGGAGCGGTGACGTTTTCCCGCGGGATCCTGCTTATGGTCGAATCGAAGGACCGGGAGGAAGGCTGAGTTCCGGCCCTGAACTTCCGGCGGAGCCTTCTTTTGACAGGCATTCCGGAAGGGAGTATACTTTTATTCCGGAGAGGCGCTGCCGTCTCCTTAAGGAACCATAAGACGAAGCGTGCGAGGTACTTTATGGGAACATTTGAACCGGAGGAGAACTCTTTTTCACGGATCATCCATCTGCAGCGCGGCACCGGACGCCTGGAGTCCCTCGGAGAGACCCGGACTTTCGAGCGCAACAAGATCCTCATCCGGCAGTGGGAGAAGCCCTGGTACTGCTATGTCGTCAAGAGCGGCAAGGTGGTGGCCTGCGATTTCACGGCGAACGGGGAGGAGCGGGTGTACCATGTCCACGAGAAGGATTCGGTGCTCCTCGAGGAGAGCCTGCTCTTCGGCTGGGAGAGCCGGGTGGAGCTGAAGGTCATCCGGAAGGCGGAGCTGATCTGCATCACGCGGGCGTCTCTTATGCAGGCGATCCAGGAGGATCCCGAGATCGCGATGGACGTCATCCAGTCGGTCTCCGTCAAGTTCATGGGGGCGATGGATCAGCTGCGCCACGCGAACCAGTACGGAGCCGAGTGGCGGATCTGCGACCTGCTCCTCGATTACGCGGAATATTACGGCACCGATTATGACGGGAAGATCCTGATCCGGGAGAAACTCAGCCAGCAGGTGATGTCGAACCTGCTTGGGATCAACCGAATCACCACGGTGCGGGCCATCAAGAATCTGAAGGAGATGGGGCTTCTGGAAAATATCAACGGGTTTTACTGCATCCGCGACAAAAAGCTTCTCCGGCGTCATCAGTCACGGCTGGAATAAGAGCGGATTTTTTCTATTTTCTTGTGTAACATGCACTACAGGTGTAACAGGGCAGTCTTTTACAGACTGCTTTTTTGTTGCAGAATAATCCCAGCAAAGAAACTACATTCTGCAAAGGAGGAGCAAAATGGTATTACCTCAGTTTGAATACATGACTGCTTCCACTCTGGAAGAGGCATGCAGATTGCTGCTGGAACATGACGGAAAGGCCAAAGTGATGGCCGGCGCCACGGATCTGATCCCTCCCATGAGAGACAAGGTCTTTACCCCGGAGTACATCATTGATCTGAAGCAGATCCCCGGTCTTGACGAGCTGACCTATGACGAGGAAGAGGGACTGAAGATCGGAGCCCTCACCACTCTCCGCACGCTGGAGAAGTCCGAGCTGGTTCAGGCGAAGAACCCGGCGGTCTCCTATGCAGCGAAAGTGATCGCTTCCACCCAGATCCGCGCGAAGGGCACGCTGGTCGGAAATATCTGCAATTCCTCTCCGTCCAACGACTCCGCGCCGAACCTTCTGGCACAGGGCGCGAAGGTCAACGTCCAGGGCGTGGACGGGACCCGCGTCATCCCGATCGAGGAGTTCTTCCTCGGTGTCCGCAAGACGGCCCTGAAGCCGGGCGAGATCGTGACCTCCGTGGTGATCCCGCCGCTGAAGGACAATGAGAAGGCCGCTTATCTGAAGTTCGCAGTCCGTAAGGCCATGGACCTCGCGATCATCGGCGTCGCCGCGAAGATCAAGCTCGAGAACGGCATCTGCACAGACGCGAAGATCGCCCTCGGCGCTGTCGCCATTACCCCGATCCTTGCTCCGAAGGCTGCGGAAGTCCTGATCGGCAAGGAGCTGACCGACGAAGTCATCGAAGAGGCTGCGCAGGCCGCGATGGATTCCTGCTCGCCGATCTCCGATATCCGTGCTTCCAAAGAATACCGCAAGGCCATGATCGGCGTTTACACGAAGCGCGCCATCAAGCAGTGCCTGGAACAGTTTTAAGGAGGGAGCGATAAGATGATGCATAAGAGCGTAATCAGTCTGACCATCAACGGGGATTCCGTGGATGCAATTGTAAAAGATAACCTGACCCTCCTGGATTTCCTCCGGGATCAGCTGGGACTGACCGGAACCAAGAAGGGCTGCGAGCAGGGTGAGTGCGGCGCCTGTACGGTGCTGCTGGACGGACTTCCCGTCAACTCCTGCTGCACGCTGGCTGTGGAGTGCAGCGGCAGAGAAGTGGTCACCATCGAAGGCCTGGCCCGCGAAGGCGAGCTGACCCCGCTTCAGAGACAGTTCATCGACAAGTGGGCTCTGCAGTGCGGCTACTGCACGCCCGGCATGATCATGTCCGCTACCGCGCTGCTCAACCACAACCCCCATCCGACAGAGCTGGAGATCAGAGAAGCGATTGAAGGAAATCTTTGCCGCTGCACCGGTTATGCCAAGATCGTGGAAGCCATTCAGGCCGCGGCAGCAGAAATGAACTGGGAGGAGGCATAATATGCATAAAGATTGTTCCAAGACCTATTTTAAAAAGCCGGAATTCTATCGCCTGACCGGCGAAAGCAATTACGTGCGTATTGATGCGGAAGACAAGGTCACCGGCCACGGCAAGTATGTCGGCGACATCATGTTCCCGGATATGCTGACCGGCCGCATGGTCCGCGCTCCGTTCGCTCCGGCGAGGATCCTCTCCATCGATACCTCCGAAGCGGAGAAGCTTCCGGGCGTCAAGTGCATCCTGACCCCGAAGGATTTCGAGTGGAAGGCCAAGGTCGGCAACGGCGAGTTCGCCGCCGAGTTCGCAGATAAGGAAGTGCTCTGCACGGAGATCGTCCGCCAGGTCGGCGACGACGTCTGCGCAGTCGCAGCCATCGACGAGGAGACCGCACAGAGAGCGGTGGACCTCATCAAGGTCGAATATGAGAAGCTCCCGGGCGTCTATGACCCCTTCGAGGCCATGGAAGAGGGCGCTCCGGAAGTCAACTGGGAGGGCAAGGGCCTTCACAACATCGGCATGCAGTCCCATATGTGCGCCGGTACCGACATCGACGAAGAGTTCGGAAATGCCGCTTATATCCAGCACCGCGATTATTCCGCGCACCGCATGGTGCACGCGGCGATGGAGCCCCACGGCGCAGTCGCGACCTATCGCAACGGCACCTACAATATCTGGATGTCCACCCAGATGTGCTACGTGGATCAGTTCTGGTATGCCAGATGCCTCGGTGTTCCGGAGAACCGCGTCCGCGTGATCAAGCCTCTGGTCGGCGGCGGCTTCGGCGGCAAGCTGGATTCCTATTCCTTCGGTCTGTGCGCCGCGAAGATGGCGGAGCTGACCCAGCGCCCGGTCCGTATGATCCTGACCCGTGAGGAGGTCTTCCAGACCACCAGAAACCGTCACCCGATCTACATGCACATTGATACCGCATTTGCCAAGAACGGCAAGATGCTGGCCAAGAAGTGCTATCACGTACTGGATGGCGGCCCTTACGGCGGATCCGGCGTCGCTGCCTGCGCGCAGGCGACCCTCTGGGCGAACTTCCCGTACAAGCTGAACAGCGTGGACTTCCTTGCCCGCCGTGTCTACACCAACAACCCGTCCTCGGGCGCGATGCGCGGCTACACGGCCTGCCAGGTGCATTTTGCGCATGACCTGAACATGCAGTACGCAGCGGACCAGATGGGCATTGACCCGGTCGAGTTCCGTAAGATCTCCGCAGCGGATCCGGGCTATGTCGCTCCGGCCGGCCTGCATATTACCTCCTGCGCCTACAAGGAGACCCTGGATACCGCCGCGAAGGAGATCGGCTGGTATGAGAGAAAGGGCAAGATGAAGGACGGCGAGGGCATCGGCTTCGCGGGCACCGGCTTCGTTTCCGGCACCGGTTTCGCGGTCCTCGAAGCTCCGAACCAGTCCTCTGCCTGCGTCCAGGTCCGCCTGAACAAGCGAGGCATGGTCACGCTGTACATCGGTTCTCATGATATCGGCCAGGGCTCCGATACCGTTATGACCGCGATCGTCGCGGAAGAGCTGGGCCTGCCGATGGATATGGTCAAGACCTTTATGTCCGATACTTTCCTGACTCCCTGGGATTCCGGTTCCTACGGCAGCCGTGTCACCTTCCTCGCAGGAAATGCGGCCCGCCGCGCGGCTGTGGATGCCAAGAGACAGCTGTTCGAGACCATCGCTCCGATCTGGGGCGTGATGCCGGAGACCCTGGAATGCCTCGACGGAAAGGTCATTTCCAAGGAGAAGGCCGAGCTCACCATGCCGATCGGCGATGCGATGTTCAAGTACATGACCATCCACGGCGGCGACGAGCTGATCGGTGTCGGCTCCTACTATCACAGAACGGATAACTCGCAGTACAACGGCGAGAACACCACCAACTACGCTCCGGCGTATTCCTTCTCTACCGGCGCAGCTCATCTGACCGTGGACAAGGAGACCGGCGTTCTCGATATCGACGAGTTCGTGTTCGCCCATGACTGCGGCCGCGCGCTGAACAGACGCGCTGTCGAAGGCCAGCTGGAAGGCTCCATCGGTATGGGCCTGGGCTATGCCGTCTACGAGCACAATATCACCAAGGAAGGCAAGATCCTCAATCCGAATTTCCGCGATTACCGTTTCCCGACGGCTCTGGATATGCCGAAGATGCGTACCTTCTACGATTTCACGCCGGATGAGGAAGGACCTCTGGGCGCGAAGGAAGCCGGCGAAGGCTCTGCCGCACCGGTCGCTCCGGCGATCGCCAATGCGGTCAATATGGCGACGGGCGTCTACTTTACCGCTCTGCCGCTGGATCCGGAGCACATCTGGAGAGCCATGAACGGCATGGAGGACGACAGACACTCGAAGTAATTCGGGTTTTCGGAATCACAGAGGTTCCGGCAGGATCAGTCAACCTCCAACGATTCCAAAGCCGATATTGAAGAAAACGGCAGAACGCTGTATGCTGAAAACGGATGCAGTGAAGAGCCGGATGTGAGTGGGGAAGGCCGCCGGCGGATGCCGGCGGCCTTTGCCGCTTCTGGAAAGGAGAGCGTATGGGACACACACTGAAGACCATTGATCTGGGAGGCGGACATATTGAGAAGGAAGAGGCCTGCATGAGCTACCGCTGCCGCTCCTGCGGCGTCCAGGCGTCGGCCTGCAATTATATGCTGGGCCTCTGTCTGCAGGTGTATGCGCCGCACAAGCCGGGCTGCCGCTCCTATGTCGAGGACGAGAAGACCGCCGGCTACATCACGGACTGCTCGACCTGTCTTTATCAGACGCCGGAGGGCTGCGCCGCGCCGGAAGAGCGGGTGTGAGAGATGCGCACGGTCTATCTGGTCCGGCACGGACAGCCGGATACCGGTTTTCCGGGACAGAAGGTCTGTCTGGGACGGAAGGACGTGCCCCTGACACATGAAGGGGAAAAGCAGGCGGAGCGGCTTGCCCGCTGGTTCCGGGGAAAGGAGCTTTCGGGCATGTATACCAGTCCGCTTGCGCGCTGCCGGCAAACGGCGGAGATCCTGGCTGCGAAGTCCGGCCATGTGTCTCTTCCGCTTCAGACGGTGGAGGACTTTGCGGAGGTGGATACCGGCCTCTGGGACGGTCTGCCTTTTCCGAAGATCCGGGAGCAGTTCCCGAAGGAGTTTGAGGAGAGAGGAACGCACCTGGGCAGCTATGTGCTTCCGGGAGGCGAGTCCTTTGCGGAGGCCGGGGCGAGGTTCGCTTCGGCCTTTTGGACGTTGTATGAGAATACGGAAGGGGATCTTATGATCACCGCCCACGCCGGCGTGATCCGTGCATTCCTGTGCGGACTCACCGGGATGGATGCGGACTGCCTGATGGAGTGGAATCTTCCCTACGCCAGCGTGACGGTGCTGGAGGAGAGAGGCGATGCCGTGCAGAAGCCGGCGGGCGGGAAGCTCATCGTTCGCACGGCAGGTCTTCGGCCGGCCGCGTCGCTGTCTCTTTCGGAGGCGGACCGCATGTGGGCCGAGTGCAGGGTCCCCGTGCATATCCGGGAGCACATGGAGACCGTGGCGGACCTTTCGCTGCAGCTGATCGGCTATGATCTGGGACTGGCGCGTTCCGACGTGCTGGATGAAGCGTATGCGTTCCGCGGGCAGAAGCTGAATACGCGGCTTCTGTATTTCGCGGCGCTCCTCCACGATATCCGGCGCACCGAGGGCGGACGGATCCACCCGGAAGCGGGCGCGGAGTATCTGGAGAAGCAGGGGTATCTGGAGCTGGCGCCGCTCGTCCGGATGCACCACGATCCGGAGGTGTACCGGCCGCAGGAGGCGCTGAGCGAGGCCGAGATCCTCTATTACGCGGACAAGCTGGTGCAGGGAAGCCGCCTGGTCTCCCTGGAGGAGCGTTTCGGAGAGAGCCTGAAGAAATGCACGACGGACGAGGCGAAGCACATGCATGCCCTCCGCCGGCAGGCAGCAGAGGGCATTGCGAAGAAACTGCAGATACAAACTTATACTAATTGAATCACCGGGCGCGGAAGCCGTCCGGCGGGGATCCGACGGGCAGGTGTCAGTGATCCGGAGGGACAACAAGTAAAGCCGTTCGGAACAGATGATCCGGCAGAAGCGGCCCGCAGATTTCTGCAGCAAAAGTGTTATTGTTTTATCTGTTCCATCCGTTCCGCGATCTCCCGGCTCCGTGAGTGGAACTGGAGGCTCCTGCTGTGGCGCTCGTATTCCGCGGAGCGGTAGTGGCTTAAGAAGCGGGAGAGATTCGGGTCGACCGTGAGCTCCGTCACGAAGAGCAGGAGCTCCTGGCCTTCCGAGAACGTCTCCTCGAGGAACGCAAAGGCATTCTTCATCTCATGCGAGAGCGATTCGGCCTCCCGGGAGAGCAGTCCGGTGTCCTCCTGCAGGAAGCCCTTGAGATCCGCAAAGCCTTCCGCCTTCGGAAGCCAGGCGGAAAGACGTTCCATCGCAAGCTGAGCGGCGCGCTTCTCCGGAACGGAGAGCGTG
>ONST01000072.1 GCA_900320575.1 uncultured Eubacteriales bacterium | reverse complement strand
CCCGGCAGATGCGGTCGAATTCATGGAGCAGCTCCAGATAGACCTGCTGCAGCTCCTCAAGGCTCAGCACCTTTCTCTCTTCAGACATCGGCCCTCTCCTTCTTTCCGTAGATTCCCGGGTCATAGGTCAGATACCAGTTGCGCATCCGCCCGGATTCCGGCGGGACCTGCATGTAATCCCCGTAGCGGTGACGCAGATACCCGTCGACATCCCGGGAAACGGCGCACATCCGCCCGGAGAAGGGCACCTCGTATGTCTCCTCGATTCCCGCCCGTTCATAGATCTCTCCGAAATAGTGGAAGGTATCCGTCGGACAGGAGACGTCACGGGTCTTCGTATTTCTGCAGGCGGAGTACCAGAAGTCCGTCCACTGCGTCCATTTTTCAATGGAGGCGAAGGACAGGAGCGCTCCCAGCGCGCATTTTGCATAGAACGAGGGGCTGTTGTAGATCTTCACGTAATGCTTCCGTCCGCGGTACAGGCGCCTTACGGAGAGCGCAAAGCCGAACCCGTTGCAGAGAATGCCGTGGATCTTCCGAAGAAGCGCGTTGTCCGGAATGTTTTCAAACGTGAAAATATCGATGAAGATCCCGCTCTCCTTCAGGTCCCACTCCAGGAACGTCCGGTACTCGGTCCCCTTTAAGCGGAGCTTGGGGATGAGCCGTCCCTCGTTGTCCGGATCCTGCGGGTGGATCACCGAATATTTGTCGCTCCAGTGCTTCCGGACGACCCGCACGAACTTCTCGAATTCCCGGCGCGGCATGGCGATGTCGATGTCGTCGTCCCAGGGAATGAACTCCCCTCCCCGGAGCGCTCCGATCGCGCTGCCGGCGATCAGCATATAGCTGATCTGATAACGGCGGCAGATCGCGATGATATCGTCCAGGATCATCAGCTGGATCTGCTGCAGTTCCTTCAGCTGGTCCCCGGAGAGGATCTTCAGTCCGGCCTTCTCTTCTTTGCTGCCGCCGGAAGCCTCCTCCGAACCCTTTGCGATAAATTCCAGTCTCATAAGCTGTTCTCTTTCCTCCGGAAGCAGTCCGCTCCGGTCACTCTTTCTCCGGTCCCGCCTCCACCAGATACGCCGCGTGGGCGTTCCGGTCCCCTTCCGGGGGCGGCGTCATGTAATCCGGGCCGAAATACTGGAGCATGTAGTTCTCGTAGTCCACCGGTCCGTTCAGGGTGATGTCCTCGAAGGCATAGGGCTTTCCCTCCCCGTACCATGCCTTCGGCATCAGCTCAACGAATCTCCAGGACTGCTGCCCCATGAAATTCAGCACCCAGTCCGAGTCATCGATGGAATACTTCGTCAGGAGCCGTTCGATCTCCCGCAGCTCTCCCTTGTAGCGGAAGCGGCTGCCGAAGCCCGTCTTCAGAATGAAGCGGATCAGGAACTTCTCGAGCGCGCTCCGTCCGGGCCGGTTGATATTCACCTTGCGGATGCTGGAGGCGTGGTAGCGCAGGCGGCGCACCAGAAGGCGCACCTTGTGGAGCGCCCGGGCCGGCGCGGTCTTCGGCATGCCGTCCAGCGGGAAAATATCCAGCCAGATGTACTCCTCCCGCTCGTCTGCGGAGCCCGTGCGCCGCACCTTGTAGCGGGTGTCCACTACTCTCGAAAAATAGTAGTGGTGGGGCGTTCTGTCATACCAGGTCTGCAGCTTCATGTACGGGGGCAGGTAGTCCCCGATGATCTCAAGAAACCGCTCGTAGCCCTCCCGCGGGATGCCCAGGTCGACGTCGTCGTCCCAGGGGATGAACCCGCCGTGGCGGATCGCGCCCAGGAAGGTGCCTCCCTGCATATAATAGGTGATGTGATGCTCATCGAGCACCTTCACCACCAGCTTCGTGATCTCCAGGACCTTCTCCTGGATCTGGGAGAGCTCGTGCTTCTCCCCGGCTGTATTTGCTTCCATATCTGCTCCCCTTACTGTCATTTCCCCTTAAAAAACCGGTCCGTCTCAAAATCCGGCGCACCAGCCGCCTCTCAGATCCGTATGATCTCTCCCCGGTCGAACATTTCAATCAGCTCCGTCACCTTCCGGATCTCTTCTCTTGTGTGGAAATAGTGCGTGCCCTGGTGTCCGTTGATCATCCGCACGAACTCCAGGATCTCATAGCGCATGCCGTCTCCCTCCGCCTTGAAGAAGTACTTCTTCGTCTTCCGGAGATCCTCGTAGCGGATCTCGAAATACTCAGTGATCCACCACGGCGCCGGCACATAGATGTAGCCCGAGGTGCCGGTGATGATCATCTCGCCCTCGGTCTTCACACCGCGGCCGGCCTTGAAGGAGCCCACGGCCCCGTCGAAGAGCAGCGTTCCCCGGGTGAGGTAGCTGAAGCCGTTCTCCCGGTAATCATACATCCTCACGTCCCGGTACTCCGTCCCCAGAAGCTTCAGGATCGGCAGGAGGGCGATGGTCCCCCAGTCGTAGAGACTGCCCTCGTAGGGATTCTTCGTAAAATCCGGGTCGTCCGGGATCTGGCTGCAGGCGACGGAGACGTCTTTCACCTGGCCGATGACGCCGCTCGAGACCAGCAGGAGCAGGTGCTTGAAGGCCGGGTACCAGAGGGTCTTTACGGCCTCGAAGAGCACCAGGCCCTTCTCGTCGGCCAGCGCGTAGGCTGCCTCCGCCTCCTCCTTTGTGAGGAAGAGCGGGGTCTCGCAGATCACGTGGCAGCCCGCGGACAGCGCGGCCATCACGTAGTCGTAGTGGAGATTGACCGTGGAAAAGACGTAGACCGCGTCAGATTGGGCAAAGAGCTCCTCCAGGGAGGAACACTCCATCAGATCGCACTTCCGGGCAAATTCCGCCCGCTTCCCGGCGTCTCCGTCCCAGACCGCGTCCGCGGAGAGACCGCTCACGTAGCGGGCCTCCTTCACGAACCGCTCCGTGCGGGAGGTGGCGCCGATGACGCCCAGGCGGATGTTCGCATTTTTCTCGGTGCGAAGCTGGGTGCTGCTGATGCCCTCGGTCCGCGACAGATAGGTCACCTCGCAGTATTCCCTGAGGTAATCGAACTTGCCGACCCAGTCCGAGCCCACCGTGAAGACGTCCACGCCGTATTTCTGGATGTCGTCGATCTTCTGACCCTCGTACTCCTCGACGATGATCTGGTCGGCGATGCCGGTCTGCCGCACCGCCTCGATGCGGTCCGCCAGCGACTGCTGGACGTTGAGCTTGCCCCGGCCCTTGTCGAAGGAGTCCGAGGTCACGCCCACGATCAGATAGTCGCCCAGCGCCTTCGCGCGCTTGAGCAGCGCGATGTGGCCGTAGTGCAGCAGGTCATAAGTTCCGTAAGTAATGACTTTTTTCATAAGAGTCCCCGTTTCTGCAGATCGGCCAGGGCCGCGAGCAGTGTGTCATAGTCTTCTTCGTTCAGGTCTCCCAGGTGTCCGACCCGGAACACCTTCTCCGCGAGCTCCCCTCCGTTCGGGCAGACCCAGATCCCGTACACGTCCTTCAGGATCCGGAAAATGCCGGAGGCGGAGATGTCTCCGGTCCCGAGGGTGGTCACCGCGTTGGTCGGCGCCTCGGAGATCAGCGTAAAGGGAAATGCTCCGATCCGCTCCCGGAAATACGCCGAGAGGCGCGCGCAGCGGGCGATCTCCGCCTCCGCGCCGCCGTGCTCCATGATCTCTGTCAGGCGCTCGTGGATCTGCAGCAGGATCCCCACCGCAGGCGTAAACGGCGTCTGGCCGCGGTCCATGTTCTTAAGCGCGCTCTTCAGGTCGAAATAGAGGCTCTTCACCTCCGTCTCCTCGATCCGCGCGACCGCCTCCGGAGCGAGCACCAACACCGAGATGCCCGGAGGGCAGGCCAGCGCCTTCTGGGAGCCGGTGATCATCACCGCGGCTCCGTTCTCCTTCATGCAGAAGGGATCCGTCAGGAAGGAGCTGATGCAGTCGCAGATGAGAAAGATCCCATTCCGCTTACAGAACGCCCCGATCAGATCCAGATCGTAGAGTACGCCCGAAGAGGTCTCGTCCACGTTAACGAGGAAGCCGGTATAGCCCGCCTCCTCATAGGGCGCGAGATGCTCCTCCTTCAGGGCCTTCCCGAAGGGCAGACGGATCTCCGTGTGCGGGATCCCGTGGATCGCGCAGATCTGCGCGAAGCGCTCGCCGAAACTGCCGCCGTTCACGACCAGGACGCGGTCGGAGGGCGTAAAGCAGTTCATGACCGCCGCCTCCATGGACGCGGTGCCGGAGCCCGTGAGAAAGACCGCGCGCGATCCTTCCGGCGCGCCGGCCAGTTCCTTCATCATAGCTTCGTTTTCCAGCATCACCTTCGAAAACTCCGGCGTGCGGAAGTACGGGACCTGCTCCGCTCCGATGGCGCGCACGCCCGCGGACGACTGGACCGGTCCTACAGAAAAATTCAGCATGACTTGATAAATGCCTTTCCTTTGATGCTCTGTTTTCGTTCCGGCCGCGGATCGCTCCGGGCCGGTGAACAGCTTCCTGGCAGGGAATCTGATTCTTCCCCATAACGCACGAACAAGGGGCGTTTATTCCGCCCCTTCGTGCTTCAGCACGACCACGACTGTCTTCGCCAGGATCTTCAGATCCAGGGCAAAGGTCCAGTTCTGGATATATTCAGTGTCGAGCGCGACGATCTGTTCGAAATCCGTGATCTCGGAGCGGCCGCTGATCTGCCACAGCCCCGTGATCCCTGGCCGCACGCTCATGCGCGCCCGGTGATGCGGATCGTATTTCTCCCACTCATCCTCTGTCGGAGGACGGGTGCCCACCAGCGACATATCCCCCTTCAGCACGTTCCAGAACTGAGGAAATTCGTCGATCGAGGTCCTGCGGATGAAATTGCCGATCCCCTTCGGACGGCCGTTCTTATCCTTCTTCTCGCTGCCGATGATGCGCGGATCGTCGCTCATCTTGAACATCATGCCGTCCTTGTATTTCTGCTGCCCCATGAGCGCCTTTTTGCGCTCCTCCGCGTCCATGTACATGCTGCGGAACTTGTAGATCTTAAACTTCTTTCCGTTCTTTCCCACGCGGGTCTGCGTAAAGAAGATGGGCCCCGGGGATTTCACGTAGATCATGGGGCCGATGATGATCACGAAGATCAGGGTGATGAGACATCCCACGATCCCGCCGGCGATGTCCAGGAGCCGCTTGGAAATAACGGCCTTCGCCGGAATGACGCGGATCGCGGAGGTCGCCACCGCGTAATTCCCGAGCTTGCCCATGGACAGCTCGCGGTTCCCGCTCTTTCCCGGCATGCCGAGGCAGGTGTGGACGGTAATGCCCATATTTTCAAATTCCGCCTGGAACTTCTGCAGATCCGTACTGTCCTCGGGAAGACAGAGGAAGACCTCGTCCACCCACTGCCGGCAGACATAATCGAGGATATCCTCTCCGGTCCCCAGCACCGGCACGTCCCCGACCATCTCCTCCGCTCCGTCCCCGTCCATGAGGAACATGCCGGAAACGAAAAAGTCCTGGAAGGCGCGGGCCCGCATATTCCGGAGGACCGATTCCGCGTGAGCCGCCGTCGTCAGCACCACCATGGAGCGGGTCCCCACCTGCCGCTTCAGCTTTCTGCGCAGAAAGGCTTTCCACAGCATCCGCGCGACGTAATCGGCAAAGAAATAAAAAATGCCTGTATTGACCAGCAGTCTCCGGGGGATCGTCCCTACCGCGCGGACGAGAAACAGCAGCAGCAGATCGAGCACGACGACCACCAGCGCGTGGCGGAAGGTCTCGGTCAGCTCCACCAGATGCCCTCTCCGGAGGATATTCTTGTAGGGCTCGAACAGGAAGACTGCGATCAGATCGCAGGCAAGCAGCATGCTGAACTGGTTCCGGGCCGT
>ONST01000085.1 GCA_900320575.1 uncultured Eubacteriales bacterium | reverse complement strand
TGCAGGATATCTGCAGGTGCCGGATCGCAAGAGTATGTAACGCCCCTGCTCCGCAGCTATGATCATACCCCTGTTTCCTCCGATCGATCCGTCTTACGGCTCCTTCCCTTTCCGGTCAGGCTCCCGCAAGCGCCCGTCCGAGCAGCTCCGCCGCCGGCAGCAGCCGCAGCGACAGCAGCGCCGCGCTCCAAAGAAGCACCCAGATCAGATCCCGCGCGCGGAACGGTCCGCACTCCGCGAAGGGATACTCGCCCTCAAAGCCCCGGAGCGTCATGCTCTCGTAAAGCTCATCCGCCCGGTCCATGCTGCGCAGAAGGAGCTGCCCGAGGAAGGAGCCCCAGGCGCGGAAGGCGACCCCCTTCTGCCCGGGCGCGCGCAGAGCGTAGGCGGTGCTCATGCGCTCCGCCTCCCGGAGCAGGAGGCCTGCGTAGCGGAAAATGAGCAAAAGCTCCGTGACTACGATCTTCGGCACATGAAAGCGCCGGAGCGCCGCGCAGAGCTTCTCCACCGGAGTGGTGAGGACCAGCAGGTAGGAGGCGAAGACCGCCAGCGCTCCTTTCAGGAACAGGCTCAGCATGGAAACGGCTCCGCCGGAGACCGGAACGGAGCCGACCGTAAAGAGGATCTCCCGGTCAAGGAACGGATTGACCGCCCCGACAGCCAGAAGGAGCGGCAGCACGATCCGCAGCCTTTTTACGGCGTCCGGGAAGGACAGGTCCCCGATCTCAAAGAGCACCAGCGGGTAAACGCACAAAAGAATGAGCCGCGGAAGATCGTATTTTCCGCAGGAAAGGACGCAGACGAGGTACAGCAGTGTCAGCGCCAGCTTGCCCGCGGGATGCAGGCGTGTGAGCATTCCGTCCCGCCGTGCCAGTTCGTCGGCCCTCTCCAGTTCGCGGACCGCCTGTCCGATCTTTCCCATACCATGTCCCCGTATCTCTTTGATCCTGCCATGCCGTTTTGCGGTGCTTAACTGACAGGAGCTTTCCGCCCCGCGGTCCGCCCCTTCATCCGCGCAGGCGCGGTTCCGGAAATGCTCCTTTTGGCCGGTGGCGCCTGTTATGCCGTCTTCCTCCGGAAGAAACGGAAAAGCCGGCAGAAAAGAAGGCAGAGGAGGAGCACCAGCAGTGCTCCTACAATGCCGGAAACAGCCGTCCCCGCCGCGCTCTCCGAGCCGGGGAACGCGTAGTCCGGCAGGAATGACAGCGCTTTCTGAATGCCTGCCGCGATCGAATAGGCGCCTCCCTCCGCTTCCAGTTCCGCGGTCCCAGCCGTGCGCTCCATCGCCCACTCGAGACCGTCCGGAAGGGATGAGGCAAAGAGGGAGAGCATGCCGCCGACAAAGACAGCCGCGGCGGCAAGGATGCCGAGCGTCGTCTTATAGGAAAGACGGCCTTCGCCGCTTCTGGTTCCAACTCCCCAAAGAAGCTCCGGCCGTGCCTCATAGACAAAGCTGAGGACGGCCGCAGTGATCAGGCCTTCCACCGCCCCGATCGCCAGATGGATCGGCTGCATTGCCGCGAGAAAGACACCGAAGGGCAGCTCGGTCACGCCCGAGGCGAGGGTCTCCAGAACGACGGAAAACGCGCCCAGCTGCAGGGTCAGCACGCAGCCGAGTACGGAGGAAACGGCGATCTTCTTCTTCGAAGCCCCGTCCCGCATTACGGTCTTCCAGATCAGGGATCCCAGGAAGCAGCCGTAGAACGCCATATTCCAGACATTGCAGCCCAGGGCCAGAAGCCCTCCGTCCGCGAAGAACAGGCACTGCACCAGCAGCACGCCGATCATGGTCAGAAAGCCCGCGTGCGGTCCCAGAAGGGCGGACAGCATCATGCCGCCGCACAGGTGTCCGGAAGAGCCGGTCCCCGGGATCGTAAAATTGATCATCTGCGCCGCGAAGACGAAGGCCCCCATCACCCCCATCACCGGGATCTTCTTCGGATCCTCCGAAAGGCGGACCTTTTTGATCGAATAGCCTGCGGCCGCTGCCGAGCAGGCCGCCATCACGCCCGCCACGGCCGGCGTTACAAGTGCATCTGCCATATGCATGGTACGTATCTCCTCGTTTGATCATTTTGCAGGATATCCGCAGCTGCAGGATCGTAAGAGTATATATCACGCCCGATTCGCAGCCGTCAGCATACTCCTGTGCCCCTGTATTATAAATATGCAGGATATCTGCAGGTGTCTGCATTATTTTATCAGAATTGTCCGGCATTTCGAAGCCCCCCCGGGGGTTCTTGCCAAATATATTTTTTCCCGCTATTATTATTTTAGGTAGAATTTTGAAGCTTCTTCGAGTAAACTACTGTAGAAATAGTGACATGTTTTGCAGGCAGAAAGAAAACGCCGCCCCTAAAGGGCTCCATTTTCTCAGGAGGTACTATGGCTCAGCGAACAGACATACATAAGATCCTGATCATCGGCTCCGGCCCGATCGTCATCGGTCAGGCATGTGAGTTTGACTATTCCGGGACGCAGGCGTGCAAGGCGCTCCGCTCCCTCGGCTACGAGATCGTCCTCGTCAATTCCAATCCGGCGACCATCATGACCGACCCGGAAATGGCGGACATCACCTACATCGAACCTCTCAATATCCACCGCGTCGAAGAAATCATCCAGAAAGAGCGTCCCGACGCTCTCCTCCCCAATCTCGGCGGCCAGTCCGGCCTCAATCTCTGCTCCGAACTTTATAAGGCAGGCATCCTTGACAAATACGGCGTCAAGGTCATCGGCGTGCAGGTCGACGCGATCGAGCGCGGCGAAGACCGCATCGAATTCAAGGAGACCATGAACAAGCTTGGCATCGGCATGGCCCGCAGCGAGGTCGCCTACTCCGTGGAGGAGGCCCTGAAGATCGCGGAGGAGCTCAGCTACCCGGTCGTCCTCCGTCCGGCCTACACCATGGGCGGCGCCGGCGGCGGCCTCGTCTATAATAAAGAAGAACTGAAGACGGTCTGCGAGCGCGGACTTGCCGCCTCCCTGATCCATCAGGTCCTGGTCGAAGAATCCATCCTCGGCTGGGAGGAGCTGGAGCTGGAGGTCGTCCGCGACAAGGACAACAACATGATCACGGTCTGCTTCATTGAAAACGTAGACCCTGTCGGCGTCCACACCGGCGACTCCTTCTGCACCGCCCCGATGCTGACTATCAGCAAAGATCTGCAGAAAGAGCTCCAGAAGCAGTCCTACCGGATCGTCGAGCACATCGGCGTCATCGGCGGCACCAACGTGCAGTTCGCGCACGACCCGAAGACCGGCCGCGTGGTGGTCATCGAGATCAACCCCCGGACCTCCCGCTCCTCGGCTCTGGCCTCGAAGGCGACGGGCTTCCCGATCGCCCTCGTCTCCGCGAAGCTGGCCACAGGTCTCACCTTAAAGGAGATCCCCTGCGGGAAATACGGCACCCTGGACAAATATCAGCCGGACGGCGACTACGTGGTCGTCAAGTTCGCCCGCTGGGCCTTCGAGAAGTTCAAGGGCGTCGAGGACCATCTCGGCACCCAGATGCGCGCGGTCGGCGAGGTCATGAGCATCGGCAAGAACTACAAGGAAGCCCTGCAGAAGGCGATCCGTTCTCTCGAGAAGGACCGCTACGGCCTCGGCTTCGTCAAAAACTACAATTCGCTGAGCAAAAAAGAGCTCCTGCGGCTCCTGGCGACCTCCTCCTCCGAGCGGCATTTCCTGATGTATGAGGCCCTCCGGAAGGGCGCTACCGTCGGCGAG
>ONST01000051.1 GCA_900320575.1 uncultured Eubacteriales bacterium | reverse complement strand
GATGTTCTGGTCGTGAGCGGAGATGATCTCCTTTACGATGGACAGGCCCAGTCCGGTTCCCTGGCGGTCCTTGCCGCGGGAGGAATCACTCTTGTAGAAACGGTCCCAGACGTGGGGCAGGTCGTTCTTTGAAATACCGCAGCCCTCGTCCTTGACCGATACATAGCATTTTCCATAGCGCATGGAGGTCTCTACCGTGATCTCCCCGTTCCGGTCGCTGAATTTGACCGCATTGTCGAGCAGGTTGTAAAGGACCTGCTCGATTTTTTCTTTATCGGCGTGCACGTTCAGCGTCTCGCCCTCGAGGATCAGGCGGATGCCGATCTTTTTCTTCCGGCAGGAGCCCTCGAAGACCGCCGCGGTCTGCTTCAGGATCTCGTTGATATCGAAATCCGAGAGATTGAGGACCACCTTGTCCGTGTCCACGCTGTTGAGCGAGAGGATCTCGCGGGTGAGCTTCACCAGACGGTCCGCTTCCGAGGAAATGGTCTTCAGGTACTTCTCGTGCAGTTCCGGCGGGATCGTGCCGTCCACCATCGCTTCCGTAAAGCCCTTGATCGAGGTCAGCGGGGAGCGGAAATCGTGGCTGACGTTGGAAATGAACTTCCGCTGGTAATCCGAACTCTTTTTGAGCTGAACGGCCATGAAGTTCATGGTATCCGCGAGATATCCCATTTCGTCCTTCGTATTCAGATCGATCTTGTGGGTCATATTGCCGGACGCGAACTGGCGGGCGCCCTCGGTGATCTCGCGCAGCGGCCGGTTGACCAGATAGAGAAAGACCAGCAGCAGGACCGAGGCGAGGATCAGATTGACTCCGGTCACCAGATAGAGAGGACGCATCACGGAGGTGCACTGCTCGGAGAGCGAGGCAAGAGAGGCGCTGACCGCCACATATCCCCTGGTGGTAAAGCCGGAGATGGCGGGCACCAGCACGTTCAGGTGCTGGTCCGGATAGTGTCCGAAAAAGTCGCTGATCTCGTAGTATTTCGGCCCGAACTTGGAATAATCGAAGCCGGGGATCGTCTCGCTGCCCCGCGTCAGCGTCTGCGCCAGCACCGTTCCGTCCGGTTTGATGAGGCGGATGTCCACGTTCTGGGCAGAGGCGATGATCCGCAGATCCGAGGTGAGCGAGCTGAGGGATCCGGTCTTCGAGTAGAAGGACGCGGTCTGCTCCGCAGCAATGGAGTTGGCCTCGCGGTAATAGCGCTCTGCCGACTCATTTACCAGATGGTTCCAGACCAGCTGCCGCCCGAGAGTCGAGGCCACGAAAAAGGCCAGGAACGCGACGATAATGTAGGTCAGGAGAAATTTCAGGAAGATGGTCCGTTTCATAACAGTCTCCGGACTTATTTCACTTCAAAGCGGTAGCCGATGCCCCAGACCGTTCCGATGGACCAGGAATTCTCATCCTTGATCTTCTCGCGGAGCCGCTTGATATGGACGTCCACGGTGCGGGTGTCGCCTACGTATTCATAGCCCCAGATGTGATCCAGCAGCTGTTCCCGCGTGAAGACCTGATTCGGCTGGGACGCCAGGAAATACAGCAGTTCCAGTTCTTTCGGCGGCATGTCTACCTGTTTCCCGTTGTAGATCACGGAATAATTGGAGAGATTGACGATAAGGCCCGGGTATTCCACATATTTTGCGGAAGGCTTATTCTCCGGCTGCGCTTCTGATTTCTTATAGCGCCGCAGCACGGCCTTCGCCCGCGCCACCAGTTCCTTGGAATCAAAGGGTTTGATCATGTAGTCGTCCGCGCCGAGCTCCAGTCCCAGCACCTTATCAAAGGTCTCGCCCTTCGCGGAGAGCATGATGATGGGAGTATCTTTCTTCTGACGGATCTCCCGGCAGACCTCGTAGCCGTCCTTGCCGGGCAGCATCAGATCGAGGATCACGATATCCGGCTGAAAGCTCTCGAAGATCCGAAGGGCTTCCTCGCCGTCTCCCGCTGTCCGCGCTTCGTACATTTCCTTTGTAAAATAGAGGGAAATGAGCTCCGCAATGTTGCTGTCGTCATCGACGATCAGTACTTTCTGTCTGTTCATGACCGATCCCTTCTTCAGTGCTTTTTCTTTTTGCTGAGGGCCAGCTCCGCGATGGTCACGCCGGCGTCTCCCTCGCCGAACTCTCCGAGGCGGAAGGAAGACACGTGTTTGCTCTTCCTGAGATAGTCCTGCACGCCCTTGCGCAGGGCCCCGGTGCCTTTGCCGTGGACGATGCGCACCTTCTCCAGATGCGCCAGCGTCGCGTCGTCCAGATATTTATCCAGCTCCGCGCAGGCTTCTGTGACCGTCTTCCCCAGCAGATTGATCTCCGGGGAAATGGCGGAGGATTTGGACATCCGCATCTTTCCGGTGGAAGTCCTGCTGATATTGGGGCCGCTGATCTCCACCTCGTCGATCTTCTCCAGGTCGTCGAGGCGCACTTTCGTGCGCATGATCCCCAGGGTGACGAAGAGATTGCCTTTCGCGTCGGGAAGCGTGCTGACGGTGCCCTTGAGATTCAGGCTCAGCACGCGTACCGCGTCTCCGATCTTCAGATCAGAAGCCTTGAGCGTGCCCCGCCGGACTTCTTCTTCTCCGACGCTGCGGATATTTTTGTCGAGGCCGGACATCTTCCTGCGCAGATCTTCCCGCTTCTTCTCGAGATCTGCGGCCGCGGCCGTGCCGCCGTGCTTCGCGTAGTAGCTGATGGTGCGGTCTGCGTACTCCTTGGCCTCCTGCAGGATCCGCTTCGCCTCCTGGGAGGAGTCGGAGAGGAGATCCCTCCGCTTTTCGGAGAGCGTTTCCTGCCTGGCTTCCAGTTCCTTCCGCAATCTGCCCAGTTCCGCCCGTTCCGATTCGGCTTCCAGCCGCTCCTTCTCCAGGGCCGTGCGCTCCTTTTCCAGAGAGGAGATCACGTCCTCGAAGGATTCGTCCTCGTCGGACAGCAGCGATCTGGCGGATTCGATGATCTCCTCCGGAAGTCCCAGCTTCCGGGAAATGGCAAAGGCGTTGCTCTTGCCGGGAACGCCGATCAGCAGGCGGTAGGTGGGAGAGAGCGTCTCCACATTGAATTCGCAGCTGGCATTTTCCACGCCGGGAGTCTTCAGGGCGTAGATCTTGATCTCGCTGTAATGGGTCGTGGCAATGGTGCGGACCCCGCGACGGTGCAGATCCTCGAGGATGGAGATCGCCAGCGCCGCGCCTTCCACCGGATCCGTGCCGGCACCGAGCTCGTCGAACAGTACCAGCGAGGATTCGTCGGCGGCCTTCAGGAACTCCACCACGTGCTTCATGTGGGAGGAGAAGGTAGAGAGGCTCTGCTCGATGCTCTGCTCGTCCCCGATATCGGCGTAGATCTCCGTAAAGACCGGGATGCGGCTGCGGTCGCCGGCCGGGATATGCAGGCCGGAAAGACCCATGAGCGTCAGAAGACCGGCTGTCTTCAGGGAGACGGTCTTTCCGCCGGTATTGGGGCCGGTGATGACCAGCAGATCAAAGGTCTCCCCGATGCGGATGTCGATGGGGACGACCTTCTTTTTGGGGATCAGCGGATGGCGCGCTTTGCGGATGTCCAGAATGCCGTCCGTTCCGATGATGGGGCGGGAGGCGTTCTGTTCTACGGCCAGATGGGCGCGGGCGAAGATGAAATCCATTTCCGCCATCGTCTCGTAATCCACTCCGATCAGCGCCCCGTAGGCGCCCAGTTCTTCTGAAAGCCGCGCGAGGATCGCCTCGATCTCCTGTTCTTCTTTGATCTTCCACTCCCGGATCTCGTTATTGAGGCGCACGACGGAGGCCGGCTCGATAAAGAAGGTGGATCCGGCTTTGCTCTGGTCGTGGACGATGCCCGGAAAGCTGGCCCGGTACTCGGCCTTCACCGGTACGCAGTAGCGCCCGTCGCGGGTCGTGATAATGGTATCCTGCAGGTAATCCTTGGCGGAGGATCCCAGGATCTTCGCCAGCTCTGCGTGGACGCGGTCGCCCGCGAGACGGATGTTCCGGCGGATGTTCCGCAGATTGGAGGAGGCGCCGTCCGCGATCTCCTCTTCGGAAATGATGCAGCGGCGGATCTCCGCGACGCAGGAGGTCAGAGGCTCCAGCGCCTGGAACATCGGCGTCAGGATATCCTGCGGGGCGTCCGCCCGTTCCTGACGTCCGTAATTTTTCACAATGGAGGTATTCTCCAGCAGCTTGCAGATCGTCAGCAGCTCGTGGATATTCAGGGAGCTTCCGATCTCCAGGCGCTTTAAAGAAGCACGGACGTCTACCGTGCTCCCGAAGGAGATGTTCCCTTTCTGGAAAATGCGGGACAGGGCAGCGGCGGTCTCTTCCTGCAGCCGGTCGATCGCGGCGGCAGAGGTCAGAGGCAGCAGTTCGCGGCACTTCTCCTTTCCGGGAAGGGAAGTGGCATGCTCCGCGAGGCGGAGCAGGATCTTGTCGTATTCGAGTGTATGAAATGCCTGTTCGTTCATGCTTCTATTTTACACGGAAGGCGGCAGATAGAAAAGGGAATTTTACCCTTTCGTTCATACTTTGTTTACAAAATCATTGTACAATAAACGGGAATCAGTACCGATGCCCGAAAACAGGCGGAATTGCCGGCGGCGTCCGGAATCAGACACCGGGTCTGCTGCCGTTCCGGTGAGGAGCATGATGGATCCTGAAAAACCGAAAGAAGAAGAAAGAAACGGGGAAGAGCCGGGGGAGGAATATCATTTCCTTCGGGAGACCGTGAAAAGACCCGCGTTTGATCTCGGAGCCTTCGCAAGGAAGGCTCTGACTGCTGCGGTCCTGGGCGTGATCTTCGGTGTATGCGCCGCGCTCGTCTTTCATTCTGTGAAACCCGGGAAAGATTCGGATGGCCCGAAACAGGTCACGATCGCACCGGATTCCAGGAGCGTATCATCCGCGCCCCCGGAGGAAGAGTCCGGCGGCACGGACAGCAGCACGGCATCTTCTGAACCGGAATCCCGCACAGAAAGCGTTCCGGAATCGGGAGAGGACCGCGAGAAGACGGAGGAGGAGCTCCTGCGGGAGCGCCTTGAAGAATACCGGAGCCTCAATGCCGCGATGGAAGCGGCTGCGGAGGTCCCCTCGAAGTCCGTGGTAACGGTCTACGGCATGACTGAGGAGGACGACTGGTTCCGGATCGACGAGGAAGGAGCTTTTGTCAGCGGCCTGATCGTCGCCGATAACGAGCAGTCCCTGCTGATCCTGACCACTTACGGAGCGATCCGGGACGCGGACGAGATCCGTATCGTGTTCGCGGACGGGACGCGGGCAGCGGGAACGCTGCTCTCCAGGGATCCGTCCACAGGCCTTGCGGTCGTACAGGTGGATAAAGACCTTCTTGCGGAGGAGACACTGGACGCGTCTCCGGTGGCGGAGCTGGGCAATTCCTTTATTCTCCGCAAAGGAGAACCGGTCATTGCCATCGGTTCCCCCACAGGAGAGAAATCCTCCATGGTCTACGGGGAAGTGACCTCATTGGGCCGCCTGCTCTCGCTGACAGACTGTGAGTATTCGCTGATCTCCACCAATATGATGGGCAGCAGCGGCGGCAGCGGCGTTCTGATCAACCTGAACGGACAGGTCGTGGGGATCCTCTGCGCGGACGTCTCTGATCAGACCGTGATCCGCGGCATTCCCATTTCTCCGGTCAAGAGCCTCATCGAGCGGCTCTCTAACAATCGTCCGATCTCCTATCTGGGAGTCCGGGGGCAGGATGTGACCAGAGAAGTCTCCGAGTCGACCGGGATCCCGCAGGGCGTCTACGTGACCGCTGTCGATACGGATTCTCCCGCATTTTCCGCGGGGATTCAGAACGGAGACGTGATCACCTTCTTCGGCGAGTCGGAAGTCGCGACGCTGGAGATGCTCCACACCCGCCTGCTGGGCCTGGAACCGGGCGAAGTCATCCCCGTAAAGGTGATGCGGCGCGGCGCGGAGGGATATGTAGAATTTGAATTTTCCGTCACGCTGGGTTCGGCACAGTGACGGTCTGGAAGGAGTGAGCGCGGGCAGCCGGCCTGCGGAAAAGAATTATGCGCTATATCAGTGAACTGAAAGAAGGGAGCCGGATCCAGGACATTTATCTGTGCAAGCATAAGCAGGGCGCCGTGACGAAGACCGGAAAGCCCTACGAGACGGTGATCCTGCAGGACCGGACCGGCCAGCTGGACGCCAAGATCTGGGATCCGAATTCCGAGGGCATCTGTGATTTTGACGTCCTGGACTACATCTATGTGGCCGGATCGGTCAGTTCCTTCAACGGCCAGCTTCAGGCCTCTCTCCGCCAGGTGCGGAAGGCTGATGAGGGGGAATACATTCCCGCAGATTATCTGCCTGTTACCCGGAAGAATACGAAAATGATGATGGGCGAGCTCCTCACGTTCATTGAGAGCGTGAAGAATCCGTATCTGAAGAAGCTGCTGAAGAGTTTTTTCGAGGAGGACGGGCCGTTCATTAAGACCTTTGTGTCACATTCCGCTGCCAAGACGGTGCATCACAGCTTCGTAGGAGGCCTTCTCGAGCATACGCTGTCCGTCGTGCGCCTCAGCGATTATCTGGCGGCCAATTATCCGGCGATCAACCGGGACCTTCTGATCAGCTGCGCCATGCTCCACGATATCGGGAAGACGAGGGAACTGTCCGCATTTCCGATGAACGAGTACACGGACGACGGCCAGATGCTGGGCCATATCATGATCGGAGCGGAGATGATCCACGATCATATCCGGGAGATCCCGGACTTCCCGGCGAAGCTGGAGACGGAGGTGAAGCACTGCATTTTGGCGCATCATGGGGAATATGAGTACGGCTCTCCCAAGAAGCCGGCGATCCTGGAGGCGATCGCGCTGAACCTCGCGGACAATACGGACGCGAAGCTCGAAACGATGACAGAGATCCTGGAAAATGCGGGCGACAACAACGACTGGCTTGGCTTCAACCGCTTCTTTGAATCCAATCTGCGCCGCACCGGAGGGAACTGAAGGAAGGAATAACGGGATCCCGGGTTGAACCGGGATCCTTTTTCACGATAAAGGGAGAAAAACCATGTTCGCAAAAAATGAACGGACCGAAGCGGCCATCACGGATCTTACGCGTGACGGGGAGGGAATCGGACGCGCGGAAGGCTGTACGCTGTTCGTTAAGGACGCTCTGCCGGGAGATCGCGTGCTGGCGCACATCACCCGCCCGAAGAAGACCTACGCCTATGCCCGGACAGAGCGGATCCTTTCCCCCTCACCGGACCGGGTGGAGGCTGCCTGCCCGGAGGCGAGGCGCTGCGGAGGCTGCCGCCTTCAGGAGCTCCGGTATGAGGCTCAGCTTGCATTTAAAGAAAAACTGGTGAGAGACGCGCTTGTCCGGATCGGCGGCTTTCCGGAGCCTCCTATGAAGGGAATCGTCGGGATGGAAGAACCGTTCCGCTACCGAAACAAGGCGCAGTATCCGATCGGAATGGTAAAGGGGGAACTTACTGCCGGCTTTTACGCATCCCGCACCCATGACATTATTCCTGTTTCCGACTGCCTGCTGACGCGGGAGGTCAATGCGGAGATACTCAGGATCTTTCTGGAGTTCCTGAAAGAGTACCGGATCTCTGCCTATGACGAGCAGACCGGCGCCGGACTCGTTCGCCATCTGCTGATCCGCGAGGGCTTTTCGACGGGGCAGATCCTGGTATGTCCGGTGATCAGCGGCTCCAGCCTGCCGAAAAGCGGCGTCCTTGTGGAGCGCCTCCGCGTGATCCCCGGCATCACCAGCATCTGTCTCAACGTCAATACGTCCCGGGGAAATGTGATCCTTGGACAGAAGGTGATTCCGCTCTTCGGAGATCCCTGGATCGAGGATGAGCTGGACGGACTCCGGTTCCGCATTTCCCCGTTAAGCTTTTATCAGGTGAATCCGGTTCAGACCGTGCGCCTGTATCGCGCGGCCCTCGAGGCGGCGGGACTTACGGGGCAGGAGACGGTCTTTGACCTCTACTGCGGGATCGGCACGATCTCGCTCTTCCTTGCCCGGAAAGCAAAGGAAGTCTGCGGTGTGGAGATCGTCCCTGACGCGATCCGTGACGCGAAGGAGAATGCCGCCCGCAACGGGATCTGCAACGCCCGTTTCTACACCGGTGCGGCGGAGGAACTGGTGAGCCGCGGCTGTTTTGAACAGGGTGTCCCGATTCCCCGCGCGGATGTGGTGGTCGTGGATCCTCCGCGGAAGGGCTGTGATCCGGCTCTTTTGGAGGCGATCCTCCGGATGGAACCGGATCGGGTCGTCTACGTCAGCTGTGATCCGGCCACGCT
>ONST01000012.1 GCA_900320575.1 uncultured Eubacteriales bacterium | reverse complement strand
ATGACCTTGTGAAGGAAGGCAAGATCGACAAGAAGACCGCCGTCCTCGCCATCGATCCGCGCAACCTCGACACCCTGCTTCATCCGCAGTTCGACGCGGCCGCGCTCAAAGCTTCCACTCCGATGGGCAAGGGCCTCGGCGCTTCCCCGGGCGCTGCCTGCGGCAAGATCGTCTTCACGGCTGACGACGCTGTGGAGTGGGCTGCCAGAGGCGAGAAGGTCGTCCTGGTCCGTCTGGAGACCTCTCCGGAAGATATCACCGGCATGAAGTCCGCACAGGGCATCCTGACCGTCCGCGGCGGCATGACCTCCCATGCGGCAGTCGTTGCCCGCGGCATGGGCGAGTGCTGCGTCTCCGGCTGCGGCGACATCATCATGGACGAGGCGAACAAGAAGTTCACGCTGGCCGGCAAGGAATTCCACGAGGGAGACTTCATCTCCATCGACGGCTCCACCGGTAACATTTACGACGGCATCATCCCGACGACCGACGCGCAGATCGCCGGCGAGTTCGGCCGCATCATGGCCTGGGCCGACAAGTACAGAAAGCTCAAGGTCCGCACGAACGCCGATACTCCCTTTGACGCGAAGAAGGCCCGCGAGCTGGGCGCCGAGGGCATCGGTCTGTGCCGTACCGAGCATATGTTCTTCGAGGAGAGCAGAATCGCTGCTTTCCGCGAGATGATCTGCTCCGATACTGTCGAGGAGAGAGAAGCGGCTCTGGAGAAGATCCTGCCGTATCAGCAGGGCGACTTCGAGGCTCTTTATGAGGCTCTGGAAGGCAACCCCGTCACCATCCGTTTCCTGGATCCGCCGCTTCATGAGTTCGTTCCGACCGAAGAGGCCGACATCAAGAAGCTGGCTGACGCCAAGGGCAAGAGCGTGGAAGAGATCAAGGCGATGATCGATTCCCTGCACGAGTTCAACCCGATGATGGGCCACAGAGGCTGCCGTCTCGCCGTCACCTATCCGGAGATCGCGAAGATGCAGACCAAGGCTGTCATCCGTGCCGCCATCAACGTCAAGAAGGCTCATCCGGACTGGAATGTCAAGCCGGAGATCATGATCCCGCTTATCTGCGATGTCAAGGAACTGAAATACGTCAAGAAGTTCGTGGTTGAGACTGCGGACGCAGAGATCGCTGCTGCCGGCGCTGACCTGGAATACGAGGTCGGTACCATGATCGAGATCCCGAGAGCGGCTCTTACCGCGGACGAGATCGCGACGGAAGCGGATTTCTTCTGCTTCGGCACCAACGACCTGACCCAGATGGGCTTCGGTTTCTCCCGCGACGATTCCGGCAAGTTCCTGAACGCCTACTACGATGCGAAGATCTTCGAGAACGATCCGTTCGCAAAGCTGGATCAGAACGGCGTCGGCAAGCTGATGAAGATGGCCGTCGAGCTCGGCAAGCCGGTCAATCCGAAGCTGCACATCGGTATCTGCGGCGAGCACGGCGGAGATCCGTCTTCTGTGGAATTCTGCCACAAGATCGGTCTCGACTATGTGTCCTGCAGCCCGTTCCGTGTCCCGATCGCCCGTCTGGCAGCTGCCCAGGCCGCGATCAACAACAAGTGATCAGCGGAATGATCTGAAAAACGATCCCCTCCCGTTTTTTGCGGGAGGGGTTTGTTTGCGGGAGAAAAAATATGACCAATGAAAAACTGAATGCGCTTCGGAGCTGCATGGAGAAGGACGGGGTCTCCGTCTATCTGATCACATCCACGGATTTCCACGCTTCGGAGTATGTCGGCGACTATTTTAAGGTGTCGGAATATGTATCCGGCTGCACCAGCGACAATGTGACGCTGCTGGTGGAACCGGACAGAGCCAGGCTCTGGACCGACGGCCGGTACTTTATCTCCGCCGCGGCAGAGCTGAAGGACAGCGGGATCGAGCTCATGAAAATGGGGGAGCCCGGCGTTCCGGAGGTGGAGGCGTATCTGGAGGAAAGACTGCAAAAGGACGGCGTCCTCGCCTTTGACGGACGCTGCGTCAGCGTAAAGAAGGGCCTGCAGTACCGGGAGATCGCTGCCCGGAAAGGGGCGTCTGTGCGCGGTGATAAGGATTATGCCTCCCTGATCTGGGAGAATCGTCCTCCCATGCCCTCCCACCCGGTGCGGATCCTCCCGGAGGAGATCGCCGGCTGCTCGGTCCGGGAAAAGGTGGAGCCTTTAAGAGGGGCGGTCCGGCGGGCCGGTGCGAACTATCTGCTCCTGTCCAAGCTGGACGACCTGATGGATCTTCTCAATATCCGCGGCGCGGATATTACCTGCAATCCCGTGGCGCTGTCCTACGGACTGATCGGAACAGACAGCTTTGACTTCTTTATCCAGGAGAGCGAAGTGACCGGGGAATTCCGGGATTACTGCAAAAAACTCGCGGTCAGCCTTCACCCCTATGAGGAACTGAGGACGTTCCTTACGGAGAAGAATTTCAGCGGGCCGGTGCTTCTCGATCCGGTCTGCACCGGCTATGCGCTCTATGAACTTCTGAGGGACAGGGTGCCGGTGGTCATGAAACCCAATCCCACGGAGCTTCCGAAGGCCATGCGCACGCCGGCTCAGATCGAGCGGACGAAGGAATACTACCTGCTGGACTCCGCCGCCGTGTGCCGCTTTATTTTCTGGGTGAAGAAGCACATCGGAAAGATCCGGATCACGGAGCTCTCCGCGGCCGAGAAGATGGATTCCTTAAGGCGGGAGATCCCCGGCTATCTCGATCTGTCCTTCCCGACGATCTCCGCCTGGGGGCCCAATGCGGCCATGGCGCATTACGCGGCGACCGAGGAGAATCAGAGTGAAGTGAAGCCCGAAGGCTTTCTGCTGGTGGATTCCGGCGGACAGTACCTGGGAGCGACGACGGACGTGACCCGCACGATCGCGGTGGGTCCGCTGACCCCGGAGATGAAGCGCGACTTTACGCTGGTCGCGGCCGGAAATCTGGCTCTGCTGACAGCGCGGTTCCGCTACGGCTGCACGGGCCGGAATTTGGATACCTACGCCAGGGCTCCGCTCTGGGCGCGCGGCATGGATTACAACCACGGGACCGGGCACGGGATCGGCTACATCCTGAACGTACACGAGGGACCGCAGAGCATCCGCTGGAAATACATCCCCGAGCTTGCGGAGGCCGTGTTCGAAGAGGGCATGGTCACTTCGGACGAACCGGGGATCTATATCGAAGGAAAATACGGCATCCGCACGGAGTCCATCGTCCTGTGCGTAAAGGATATGGAAAATGAATTCGGCAGCTTCATGCGCTTCGAGCCGCTGACCTGGGCGCCGATCGATCTCGATGCGATCGACACCGGCTATCTCAGTGATGCGGATATCCGGAGGCTGAACGACTACCACCGCGAGGTGCGGGAGAAGATCCTGCCGCTCCTCAATGAAGAAGAGGGCGCCTGGCTCATCGAGGCGACCCGGGAGATCTGAAAAAAGCGGACCGCTTGGGTCCGCTTATTTTTATAGAATTCGATGTCATTCCGGACGCGCTTCGATCTGCTTCCAGGCCTCCAGCGCAATTTCCGGAAGGAGATCGTACAATACCATCAGATCTCCTTTTTTGGCCGGGAGCAGCGCCTTCTCCGCGGGAATGTAAGACAGGTCTTCGTCGCCCTGCTTCCGGGGAGCGGAAGTAAGCGCGAGCGCCCGGGCAGAGGAGAGGAGAGCTTCTTCTGTTCCCATCGAGGCAAGCTCCGTCCGGCGGCTCCGGCTGTCCCGTACCGTGGAGACAAGGCCTGCCGTTCCGGCAAATACCGCGAAGATCCCCGGCATCAGATAGACGGGGGCTCCTCCTGCGAGCAGAAGGGCCGCCGGAATCACGCAGATCCCGGCAAGAAGCACAAGAAGAAAGCCGAGGAGGCGCTTTTGGGACGTGCCCCCGGTCTGTTCTTTCTTCAGGTGTTCCGACGCACAGGACCGGCAGACGGCAAATTCCGTAAAATCTCCCAGGGCCTGGACCTTGTGTTCCCCTCCCAGATCGCGGACCGGAAGGGTCCGCACCGTGAGATACGGAAGGACGAAATTCTCACCCTCCTTCATTTCCCGGCCGCAGTTCATGCAGGTCTTCATAAATGAGAAAGCTCCTTTTCCCGGCGAATATTCCCGCCTTTCCGGTCTTCCCGGAAGCGAACGGGCCGGCGCCGTGCTGCTTCTATTGTAACCTGAAATGAGAAAAAACAAAAGAGGGCAGGATCTTTTGCATATGCAGACAACTTCGGGTATAATAGATACACTGACCGGACACGCGGGGCCCGCGGTCCGCCGCAGAAGACTATTTATACAGGAGGCATTTCATGAACGAACTGCTTGATCTTTACTGGACGTTCGTCAAGATCGGCTGCGTCACCTTCGGGGGAGGCTACGCGATGCTGCCGATCCTCGAGGAAGAGCTGGCCAATAAGCGGAACTGGACGAATCTCGACGAGCTGCGCGATTATTTCTCCATCGGGCAGTGTACGCCGGGCATCATCGCCCTCAACGTCTCCACTTTCATAGGCGAGAAGAAGAAAGGCGTGCCGGGGGCGATCCTGGCCTCGGTCGGCTTTCTGACGGGGCCGATCGTCATCATTCTCGTTATTGCCGCATTTCTGAAGAATTTCGCCGACTATCCCGTGGTCCAGCACGCCTTTGCCGGCATCCGCGTCTGCGTCTGCGTGCTGATCCTGCAGGCGATCCTGAGGCTGTGGAAGAAATCGGTCGTGGACGCCCTGTCTCTGGTCCTCTATCTGGTGATCTTCCTGCTGCACGCCTTCGGAAAATACATCGGGATCCGGATCCCGGCCGCGCTTCTGGTGATCCTTGCGGGAGCTGCGGGGATCCTCATTTCCACGTACCGCGCGAAAAAAGCCGGAAAGGAAGGTGATGCGAAATGATGACGCTTCTTCGGCTGATGTTTGAATTTGCAAAGACCGGTCTCTTCTCGGTGGGCGGAGGCCTTGCGACGCTGCCCTTCCTCTACGAGATGTCGGACGCCACCGGATGGTTCACCCACGCGGACATCGCGGATATGATCGCCATCTCCGAGTCCACGCCCGGCGCGATCGGGATCAATATGTCCACCTACGCGGGTTATACGACCGCCGGCGTGCCGGGAGGGATCCTGGCCTCGCTCGCCCTCGGTACGCCGTCTGTGATCATCATCCTGATCATCGCCCGCTTCCTGAAGAGCTTCCGGGACAATCCGCTGGTCGAGGGCGCCTTCTACGGCCTCAGGCCCGCGTCCATCGCGATGATCACGGCCGCGGGACTGAATGTGGCGAAGGTGGCCCTCGTCGATCTCGACGCGTTCGCGGCCGGAGGGATCAATCAGCTCGTGATCTGGCCTGCCATCGTGTTGGCGGCGGCCGTATTTATCGGACTTCGGAAGCTGAAATGGCATCCCGTGATCTTTCTCGCGATCTCAGCCGTGATCGGGATCCTGTTCCGGTTCTGATTCTTTTTAGGAAAAATTAAGAAAAACCGGACCGTTTGCTCAGCTTGACATGGTATCGTATCGATCATAGAAGAACGGCAGGCCTGCGGGCCTGAAAAAGATACGAAAGAGAGGCGGACATCATGTGGACGAGAAAACAGCTGAAGGAAAAAGGAAAATTCGCATTTCAGAAGAATTTCTGGAAGACGATCCTGGTCTCCCTGATCATGACCATCCTCGTGGGAGGAACGATCGGAGGCTCCGGTATCCGCGGCATCTTTAATTTCGGCGGCGGAAACGGCGGGGAAACGACGATCGAGGAGACGATCGGCGAGGATGAGATCGGGAATGAGATCCGGGAGCAGATCTCCGGCATCCCGCCCGCCGCGTTTATGGCAGCCGGACTGATCATCGGGTCCGTCGCTCTGGTCGCAGCGGTGATCGCCATCGCCGTGGATATCT
>ONST01000059.1 GCA_900320575.1 uncultured Eubacteriales bacterium | reverse complement strand
GATTCGCTGGGGATGGACTCGATGCCCATCTCGTAGATCTCCCTGCTGGAAGCGGGGGAGAGCACGACCTCATAGCCCAGCTTCGTAAAGAAGGTGAACCACAGCGGGTAGTTCTCGTACATATTGAGGACCCGCGGGATCCCGACTCTGCCCCTGGGCGCTTCTTTCCCTTTTAACGGCGTATAGCCGAAGATCCGCTCCATCTTGTATTCATAGAGATTCGGCAGATGGTCGCGGTTCTTCTCCTGGCCGATGCCGCGCTCGCAGCGGTTGCCGGAGATGTATCTGCGCCCGTCAGAGAACCGGTTGACGGTGAGGCGGCAGCTGTTGGTACAGCCGCGGCAGCTGGTCATGGACGTCGTATAGGTGAAGGCCTCGATCTCCGGAAGCGAGAGCATCGTGGAGGGCTTTCCGGGCACATGGCGGTCTCTGGCAATGAGAGCGGCGCCGAAGGCGCCCATGATGCCGGCGATGTCCGGCCGGATGACTTCGCAGTCCGCGATCTTCTCAAAGCTCCTAAGGACCGCGTCGTTGTAGAAGGTGCCGCCCTGGACGACGATATTGCGTCCCAGTTCGGAGGCGTCGGAGACCTTGATGACCTTATAGAGCGCATTTTTGATCACGGAATAGGCGAGTCCGGCGGAAATGTCCGCGACGGTCGCGCCTTCCTTCTGGGCCTGCTTGACCTTGGAATTCATGAAGACTGTGCAGCGCGTGCCCAGGTCGATCGGGTGTTCCGCGAAGAGCGCGGCTTTTGCGAAGTTCTGGACCGAGTAATTCAGCGTCTTCGCGAAGTTCTCAATAAAGGAGCCGCAGCCGGAGGAGCAGGCCTCGTTGAGCATCACGTCGTCGACGGCGTGATCGCGGATGCGGATGCACTTCATGTCCTGACCGCCGATATCGAGGATGCAGTCCACGTCGGGCTCGAAGAAGCTGGCGGCGGTGTAGTGCGAGATGGTCTCGACCTCGCCTTCGTCCAGCTTGAGGGCGCTCTTAATGAGGGCCTCCCCGTAACCGGTGGAACAGGCCCCTGCGATGCGCACGCCCTTCGGCATATGCGCGTAAGTCTCTTTGATCGCGCGGATGGACGTGGCCAGCGGATCCCCGTGATTGCTGTCGTAGAAGGAGTAGAGCAGCTTCCCGTCCTCGGAGATCAGCGCGGTCTTCGTGGTCGTGCTGCCGGCGTCGATGCCGAGATAGGCATTTCCCTCGTAGGAGCGGAGCAGCGCCCGCTCGACTTTGTAGGCGTCCTGCCGGTCCCGGAAGCGGTCGTATTCCTCCTGGGAGGCAAAGAGCGGTTCCATGCGGGAGACCTCGAAGTCCATCTTCACGCCGTGCTCGAGCCGGTGCATCAGAGCCTTCAGGGAGACCTTTTCCTCGCCTTCGCGGAATTCCCGCTCGGCGGTGCGGGCCTCGTTTTCCGCGGCCTCGACCGCGTTCATGGCCGCGCCGGTCGCCGCGAAGAGGTGAGAGTTGTCGGGAATGATCGTATGCTCCTCATCGAGGTGCAGGGTCCGGATGTAGGATTCCCGCAGCTGGTCGAGGAAGTGCAGCGGGCCTCCGAGGAACGCGACGTGTCCGCGGATCGGTTTGCCGCAGGCCAGTCCCGAGATGGTCTGGTTGCAGACCGCCTGGAAAATGGACGCCGCGAGGTCTTCCCGGGTCGCGCCGTCGTTGATCAGCGGCTGGATGTCCGTTTTCGCAAAGACGCCGCAGCGGGCGGCGATGGGATAAACGGCCTGGTATTCCCGCGCGTATTCGTTGAGTCCCGAGGCGTCGGTCTGCAGAAGGTCCGCCATCTGATCGATGAAGGAGCCGGTCCCTCCGGCGCAGATGCCGTTCATCCGCTGCTCGATGGAACCGTTCTCAAAATAGATGATCTTGGCGTCTTCGCCGCCCAGCTCGATTGCGACGTCGGTCTTCGGGCAGAACGCGCGGATCGCCTTCGCGACCGCTACGACTTCCTGCACGAAGGGCACGCCGAGATGGACGGCCAGCGTGAGCCCGCCGGAGCCGGTGATGGCGGGCGATACCTGCAGATCTCCCAGCGCTTCGAAGGCTTCGCGGATCAGTCTGCCGGCGGTCTCCTGGATCTCGGCGTAGTGCCGCTGGTAATCGGAGAAGAGCAGCTCGTTCTGCTCGTTGAGGACGGCTATTTTTACGGTTGTGGAACCGATGTCGATTCCGAGTCTGTATTCGTTCTGTTTCATATTCTATCACACTTTTTCTGACAGAGTTTCACATTGGATTATACGGCAGGCACCTGTAAAATACAAGTTGCACTTTCTACCGCTT
>ONST01000101.1 GCA_900320575.1 uncultured Eubacteriales bacterium | reverse complement strand
GGCGGTCAGCTTCCTGGTGCTGCTCATCGGCAGCAGCCGCGGCGTCAATATCCACCTGCACCTGAAAAACGTGCATTTGAACGGCCACTACCTCTTTGAGATCACCAACGGGGGACTGCCCTCGCTGTTCCGACAGGGACTGGCGGCGGTATCGACCCTCCTGCTCAACACGACGGCGGGGTCTCTCGGCGGGGACGCGGCCATCGCCGGCATGTCGGTGGTGGGCCGGGTGCTGATGATGGTCTGCTCGGCGCTCATCGGCTTCGGCCAGGGGTACCAGCCGGTCTGCTCCTTCAATTACGGCGCGGGAAAGAAGGACCGGGTGAAGGAAGGATACTTTTTCTGTGTAAAATACGGGACGGTCTTCCTCGTCGTGTTCTGCGCCCTGGCGTTCGCGTTCGCGCCGCAGATCGTCGGCTGGTTCCGGAAGGATCCGGCGGTCATTGAGATCGGGGCTTTCGCGCTGCGGTGTGAGGCGGCGGTGTTCCCGCTGATGGCGACTATCGTCATGACGAATATGATGCTGCAGTCCATGGGCAGAGGGCTCAAGGCGTCCATCGCCTCTTCTTCCCGCAACGGCATCTTTTTTATCCCGCTGATCCTGATCCTGCCCCGCCTCTTCGGGCTGACGGGCGTACAGATCACACAGGCGGTAGCGGACGCGCTGTCGTTCGCACTGGCGATCCCGCTGGCGGCGTCGGAATTCCGTGAAATGGGGGAGTGATCGGGCGGACAGCGTCTGGTACCTGTCAAAAAATAAAGAAATTTTGAAAGGAGGCGAAATAATTCGCCTCCTTTCTGCATTATAGGAGTGAAAGGGCAGGAAAGGACACCTGAAGACAGCCAACTGCCATAAAAGGAGGCGCAGGGATGCGGAACAGAAAATATGATTGGAGAAGGCTGCGCCGGATCGCCGCGGCGGTGCTGCTCCTGGCAGGGGCTCTGTCCGGCTGCGCGGCGCGGGCGGGAGCGGACAGCCCCTGGAAGTTTTTCACGGGCGGGACGGACACGGAGCCGCTGACAGCCGCATTTCTCAAGGTGGGAAAGGCGGACGCGATCGTGCTGGTCCACGCAGGAGAGGCGCTGGTCATCGACTGCGGCGAGGAAGAGGACGGAGCGGAGGTCGTGGAGTACCTGAAAGCGAGGAATATTTCCCGGATCAGTGCCCTCATCATCACACATTTCGATCAGGATCACGTGGGCGGAGCGGATACGGTCGCGGAGCAGATGGAGATCGGACGGGTGCTGCTGCCCGCGTACGAAGGAAGCGGCAGCGAGTATGCGGATCTTCTGTCGGCGCTTGACGCGAAAGGCATCGAACCGGAGCTTCTTGCCGGGCCGCTTACCTTCCGGTTCGGAGAGGCGGAGGTGCTCGTAAGTCCTCCGGACAGTTACGAGGTGCCGGCGGGCGTGACGGAGTTCGACAACAACTTTTCCCTGATCACGACCGTGACCCACGGAAAGATGCGCCTGGTCTTCGCCGGGGACATCGAGAAGCAGCGGATCCGCGCTTATCTGGAGACGGGAGCTGCGCAGAAATATTACGACACGCCGGACAGCCTGCTGATCCGCAGATCCCTCGATAAGCCGCTTTATAAGGAAAAGCTGCGCCTTCGGAGCTACGGGATCCCTTCCATGGACACTACGGTCTATCTGGAGATCAAGAAGAAATACGAGGGGATCGTCAACAAGCGGAGGATCGCGCTCCCGCTGCGCGAAGCGTACGCGTATCTGGAGCGGGGGATCCGGCCGGAGAGAGACAGCCAGATCCTCCGTGAAATGGACGCCTTCCTGGCGCGGTATCCCCTTGAGCGGGGCCTCTATCTGGCCTACGACCGGATCGCCCTCTTCGGGACGGAGGATCCGGAGTTCCGGGTCACCTTCGACACCCGTATCCGCAGCCGAAGGAGCGATATAGGCCTCGAGGCGGGCGACCGCGGCACGCTGCTCCTGCCGGAGGACATGGTGCTCATGGAGAGCAAGTTCCTTGGAGCTGCCCCTTTGTGGTTCGCGGAACTGCTGGCGGATCTTCGGATCTATCCGGCGTCCTTTTCGAAATACGGCAGCGTCTATCAGCGGGAAATGCAGACAGAAAGGAGAAAAGAATTACAGCGGCCTGTTCGACGACCTGCTGATGGCCTACACCTCCCGTTCGGCGCTCGAGCGGGTGCGGACGGTCAGCATGGGGACGCTCTGCGAGCTGACGTACCGCGTGGTGCTGCGCCGCGCGGACCGGGAGAAGGAGCTGATCGACGCGCTGCGCACGAGAAACGGGAATCTGACCGTTACGCTCGGGATTGTTCCCCGGGAAAAGAATGAGCTATAATACAGGCAGAAGCGCCGGACTTACGAGAGGACCCGCTTATTACGGACGCCGGGTGAGGGAACAGAACATGCTGAGTCTTGCGGCAATGGTAATGGATGAGCCGGTGAGGCGGAAGCCTCCCGCCATCGACGAGGAATATTTTGCGCGGATCGCAGAAGGCGATGCATCTGCTTTTGCCGCGCTTTACCGGGAAGCTGCGCCCGCGGTCTTCGCCTACGCACTGTCGGTGCTGAAGAACCGGGAGAGCGCGGAGGATATCACCCAGGAGACGTTTCTTAAGGTGCGCGGGGCGGCGCATCTCTATAAAAAGCAGGGGAAACCGCTGGCGTTTCTGTTCACGATCGCCAGGAATCTGTGCCTGATGCAGCTGCGGAAGGCGCGCCGCGTGATCCCGGCGGAAGATCCGGAGACACTTTCCGCTCCTGAGATCTGGCCTGCAGCCGACGCGGAGGACCGCCTGGTGCTGGAAGAGGCGGCCCGGAGAGCCGAGGAGGCGGCAGCACGGCAGACCTCAGCGGAAAACGGCTCCTCCGGCAGCGGAGGCGGGTCCGGCCGGACGTCTTCCGGCGCTTCGCGGTCCGGTGATGAGGATGACGATGACGACAGTGACGACGATGAGGATGACGACCCGGAGGACAATGACGATGACGACGGAGACGGCGACGACGCGGACGACGAAGACGACTGACGCGGTGTAAAAAGGACGGATTTCAAACAAAGAAGCGGGACACATAGAGCCGCAGGCAGATCCGGCAGAGACCGGAACCGCCTGCGGCTTTGTTTGCATTTGAGCGATGGGCGGAGGGAAGTCCCGGATCCATCCGGGGTGCTTCCATTTCCTTAATATGTCCGGCAGAGCTTCTCCGACGCAGGGGCAACCGTCTCCGGCTGATGACAATCCGTACCCGATGTGATACATTTAATCATAAGAGCCGTCTCCCCGGATCTGCCTGCGGATATCGGAAGGGAACAGGCAGACCGGGAGGCGGAAAGAAACGGATCCGCTGAGGGATCCCGAACGGATTTCCGGTGCTTCCCTCAGGAAAACAGGAGGATCGAAGGATATGCACAGGAAATGGTATCGCCTGGATACGGCGGCGCTGATCTTCCCGGCGATCGCGCGCCGGGACTGGTGCAACGCCTTCCGCGTCTCGGCGACCCTGACCGAAGCGGTCGATCCGGAGATCCTGCAGCAGGCGGTGAGCGACCTCCGGAGACATTTCCCGAATTTCTTCGTGACGCTCCGGAAGGGATTCTTCTGGTATTATCTCGAAGAGAGTCCGGAACCGGTGAGCGTGCGCGGGGACTACGCCTATCCGCTCACCTTCATGGGCAGCCGGGAGCTGAAGCGGAACTGCCTGCGCGTCCTGTACTATAAGAACCGCATCGCCTGCGAATTCTTTCATTCGCTGACCGACGGGCACGGGGGGAGCATTTTTCTCGCCAGTCTCACGGCGCGCTATCTGGAGCTTCGATACGGCGCGCGGATCCCACGGGAGGGAATTCTGGCGGATCTTGAGGAACCGCCGTCTGCCGAAGAACTGGAGGACAGTTTCCTGAAAAATGCCGCGCCGTCCGCGGCCGGCCGCCGGGAGGAACGCTCCTTCCGCCTGCACGGAACGCCGGATCCCAAGGGCTTCCGGACACTGACGACCGGAATCGTGCGCACGCAGGATCTGCTGGACGCCGCTCACCGGTATCAGGTGACGGCGACTGCGTTTCTCGCGGCGGTGATGGCGGAGAGCGTCATCGGCCTGCAGAGCGCGGAGGTGCCCGTAAAGCGGCAGCGGTCCGTCAGGATCACGATCCCGGTCGACCTCCGGCGACTGTACGGAAGCCGGACGCTCCGGAATTTCACCCTGGTGGTGAACGCCGGGGCGGATCCCCGCTTCGGAAGCTATACAACGGAAGAGCTCTGCCGCACCATTTACCATCAGATCGCAGCGCATGTCACCCCGCAGAATATGGCCGGCATGATCGCGGCCAATGTTGAGCCCCAGCGGCTGCTTCCGATCCGGCTCGCCCCGGTCTTTGTGAAAAATGCGGTGATGGACGCCGTTTACGGGAAGAGCGGGGAGAGCGGCGGGAGCCTCAACATTTCCAATCTCGGCGTGCTGGAACTGCCGGAGGCCATGCGGCCTTATGTGACGCGGATGGAATTCATCATCGGCCCGCAGCGCAGCTACCCCAACAACTGCTCGGTGCTCAGCTTCGGCGGGAAGACCTATATCAATATGATCCGCGGGATCCGGGAATCGGAGCTCGAACGGCGCTTTTTTGCGCGGCTCGTCGAACTCGGGATCCCGGTGGAGATCGAATGCAACAGGAGATAACTCATGTACTGTGTCAAATGCGGAGTCAAACTGCAGGACGGCGTCAGCGCCTGCCCGCTCTGCCGGACGCCGGTCTGGAATCCGGAACAGCCGGAGGCAGGAGCAGAAATAGATACGGGTTTCCCGGAGGTCTATCCGGACATGCACCGGGAATCCAATCTTCCGGCAGCCGTCGCACTCACGGTGCTGTGCGTGACCGCGGCAGCGGTCATTTTCGCGGTCTGTATGAAGCTCTACGGAAAACTGAACTGGGGCGGCTACGCTATCGGCGGGCTCACGCTCTTCTATGTGATCGCCGTTCTTCCGAACTGGTTCCGGGAGGCGCCGGCCGAGATCTTTCTGCCGGCCGACCACGCCGCGGCGGCGCTCTTTACGCTTTACGTTTCCGTAAAGACGGGCGGGCACTGGTTCCTCAGCTTCGCGTTCCCGGTGATCCTTGCGAGCTGTCTGCTCCTGACCGCCCTGGTCTGCCTCCTGAAGTACGTGCGCGGAGGACGGCTCTTCATCCTCGGCGGGTTTCTCCTGGGGATCGGCGCGTTCACGGTGCTGATCGAATTCTTCGAGCATCTGAGCTTCGGCCTGCGCATGTTCCGCTGGAGCCTCTATTCGCTGCTCGGGTTCGGCGCGGCGGGCATTTTCTTCCTTCTTGCGGGGATGATTCCTTCACTCCGCAGGACGCTGGAGAAGCGTTTCTTCTTCTGAAAGACCCGCGGACGCTGTTTTTCGCAGCGGAAGGGGATGCCCTGCGGCCTGCCGTCCGTCCCCGGAAGGCGGCCGTTCGTCCGGGCACACAGGAATTACACGCGGATCCGTGCTAAGATCGTATCAGATGGAAACGGGAGGCGGAGTGCCGGAAGAACGGGCGGAACAGGCTGTTTTCTCCGAAATCCGCGCAGGTTTTTCGTTGCTGTCTGAAAAAGATACTGATACAATGGAAATGGTGCGGGACTTTGC
>ONST01000090.1 GCA_900320575.1 uncultured Eubacteriales bacterium | reverse complement strand
CCTTCATATGTTCCTGTTCCGGAAATCTGTCTGCTGCGGGCGGCCTTTTCGGGATCCGCTCCCTGCGGGCGGGAATACCGGATGACTTCTGTCTTATTCCAACGGACGCACCAGGGTCTCCAGGATCTCGCGCTTCGTCGGATGATCGTTCGGGAAGGCCAGGGAGTGCACCGGCTCACTGATGTCCGGCAGATAGTGGGCGTCGGAATCCGAGATGATGCGGCATTTTTCAAGATACGGATTCGCCTTCATAAGGCCGTGCAGCTTCTCGAGGTTCTTCACCTCGGCACAGGTGAAGCGGGAATTCGGCGGGATCATGCCCAGGTTGCTGAGCAGTGAGGTGGTCGTCTTGTCCAGATGCGCGGGGATCATGATCCCGTGAAACTCCTTTACGATGTCATAGACGCTGTCGAAGGAAATGGACGTGGCGTTGATGAGCAGGTACTCCTCCTCGCCGATGGGCTCGTCCATTTCATTCATAATGATCTGCTCGCCGAAGATCTCCTTTTTGTTGCGGATCTTGATCAGGCGCTCATAGACGTAGGAATCGAAGGCCAGGGCGTCCTCCAGCTCCGCGAACAGGCACACCACGTGCACCTCTTCTTCTGTGGTCAGCTCCATCCCGGGCAGGGCGATGAGCCCGTACTGCTCGGCACATTTGAGGAGGGCGGGCGTGTTGCGGGCGGAGTTGTGGTCCGTGAGCGCGATGATGTTCAGCCCCTTGATCATGGCCATGCCCGCGATGTTGTTGGGGGTCATGTCCATATCCCCGCAGGGGGAGAGGCAGGAGTGCATGTGCAGATCGTAGAACAGTTCCATAGGGCTCCTTCATCAAAGGGCCGGAAGCGCAGCGCTCCGGCCTTTTTACGCGGGCTGTGCGTCAGTTGATAAGGATCTGCTGGAGCGTTTGCTTACGCCTCCAGCATCTTGTGCACCGCGAGCGCGGCCTCGAAGATCGGACCCTCGGTACGGAGGACCGTAAAGCCCTCCTCCTTCGCCTTGGCGAACCCGGTCTCGTCCATGCGGGCGCCCTCGGCGAGGATGATACAGGCCATATCGGTCAGGGTCATGACGGCCAGGGTATTGATGTTGCCCATCACGGTGACCCAGGCGGCGCCCTCGATGCCCTTGCTCATGCAGATACTCAGGAGGTCGCAGCAGAAGACTGCGGAGACCTCGCGGTCCGGTTCGTCGCCGGCGTTTACGACCTGGAAGAGGCCGGTATCGATCAGATTCTGAATGGTCATGAAACGTTCTCCTTTTTGTGATTACTGATCCAGATGGACGTCGTGTTCGACCATGCCGGCCATTTTCCGGATCACATCCAGCATGATATAGATGCAGTCGGTCTCCTTGGCCTCGCCGCGGACGATGTCGTCCGCCAGCGCGCGGCAGGAGGGGGCGCCGCAGGAGCCGCAGTCGATGCCCGGGAAGCGCGAGGCCAGTTCCTCGACCTCCGCCATCTTCTTCAGGGTCTCCCTGAGGTTCTTCCCCAGGGCGACGGTGGGCATATACTCGACCTCCTCGGTCCAGACGCCGATCTCATCCGGGATCTCCGGTGCGCCGGAGACTGGAAGATACCGCTTCAGGGACTGCATGCGGGTCTTCGCGATGTAGGGGTTCTCGATGGTCAGGACGCCGCCGACGCAGCCGCCGGGACAGGCGTCCAGCTCCACGAACTGCAGGTTCTGGAACTTCTGGTCTTCCAGGTCGTTGAGCACCTTGATGCAGTTCTCAATGCCGTCCGCGGCCAGATAAGAGTCGTTGATAAGGCCCGCGGCCTCGCCGCCGCTGACGCCCCAGCCGATGCCGATGCGGCCCGCGGAGGCCAGATCCGGCAGGCTGTCCGGATCGGCAGCCGCCTCCTTCATCAGAGGCAGGAGCTTCACGTAGACGTCCTTGATGGCGAGGGTGTAGTCCACGTCCGTCTTCGTCACGCCCACCGGCTCTTTGCACATGGTCACTTTCGCCGGACACGGGGAAATGAAGAACACGCCGATCTTCTCCGAAGGAAGACCGGTCTTCTCCATCGCCTCGCGGCGCGCCAGCGTCGCGGCAACCTCCACGGGCGGCTGCAGCGGCAGCATGTGGTCGATAAGGCTCGGAAAACGGGTGTAGATCAGCTTGACGATCGCCGGACAGGCGGTGGAAATGAGAGGCCAGTCGGCCTCGTGCGATTCCACGTAGGTGCGGGAGAGGGCGGAGACGATCTCCGCGGCGGTGCCGACCTCGTAGACCTGGTCGAAGCCCATCTTCAGAAGGCCGGACAGCAGGATATTGACGTCGTCGAGCCCCACGAACTGGCCGTAGAGGGACGGAGCCGGAAGCGCGATCCGGTATTCGAACCGGTCCATGGTATCCAGCGGATCGTAGACCGGGACTTTCGCGTTGTGCTCGCAGATCCGCACGCAT
Organism: uncultured Eubacteriales bacterium; assembly: GCA_900320575.1. Classification (GTDB taxonomy): domain Bacteria; phylum Bacillota; class Clostridia; order Lachnospirales; family Lachnospiraceae; genus Chordicoccus. The sequence continues at coordinate 395 of ONST01000090.1, read as the reverse complement.
TCGCCGCAGTCGATGCAGCGGTCGGCGCGGATCTGCGCTTTTTTGTTGCGGACCCGGATCGCGTGGGTCGGGCACCGTTTGATGCAGTTGGTGCAGCCGACGCACTGTTCCAGGTCCAGGATCACCGAGTGCAGAGGTTGTTCAGCCATAACAGCTCCTTTTTCGGGGCCGCGGACTGCTTTCCGCGGCCCGTACAGACAAAAATGCCTGCGTTTATACGCTTACAGCCGGATGTGCATGGTAACGGTCGTTCCCACACCGATCTCGGTCTCGATCTCGATGCTGTCGGTGTATTTCTTCATATTCGGCAGGCCCATGCCGGCGCCGAAGCCCAGGTTGCGGACCTTCTCGGAGGCGGTGGAATAACCGGCGGTCATCGCCTTTTCGATATCCGG
>ONST01000208.1 GCA_900320575.1 uncultured Eubacteriales bacterium | reverse complement strand
CGTTATCGGCTCTGCGATCGCCGCAGGTGTTCTGATCTCGCTTCTGAGCTGATCCTGATAGGAAGGAGAAATTGTTATGGCTGAAACCTTAAGCGGGCTGCCCTTTGCGAGCAATAAGCCCCTGATGATCACCGATACCATCCTCCGCGACGCCCATCAGTCACAGGCGGCCACCCGCATGCGCATCGGGGACATGATCCCGGCGCTCGAGCAGCTGGATGAGATCGGCTACTGGTCCCTGGAATGCTGGGGCGGCGCCACCTTCGACGCCTGCCTCCGCTTCCTCAACGAGGATCCCTGGGAGAGACTGCGCACCATCAAAAAGCACTGCCCGAAGACGAAGCTGCAGATGCTCTTCCGCGGCCAGAATATCCTCGGCTACAAGCACTACGCAGACGACGTCGTCGAGCGCTTCTGCGCGAAGTCCGTGGAAAACGGCATCGATGTCATCCGTATTTTCGACGCCCTGAACGACGTCCGGAACCTCGAGCAGGCTATCAGGGCCACGAAGAAGGCCGGCGGCTGGTGCGAGGCGGCGATGAGCTACACCATCAGCCCGGTCCACGACGAGGAGTATTTCGTCAAGCTCGCCCTCGAGCTGGAACAGATGGGTGCCGACTCCATCTGTATCAAGGACATGGCCTGCCTGATGCTGCCGAACGTGGCCTACTCGCTCGTTTCCAAACTGAAGCAGGCCGTCAGCGTTCCGATCCACCTGCACACCCACAACACCACCGGCACCGGAGACATGGTGAACCTGATGGCCGCCTACGCCGGCGTGGACATCGTGGACTGCGCGCTCTCGCCTCTGGCGAACGGCACGTCCCAGCCCTCCACCGAGGCTCTGGTCGTGACCCTGAAAGGCACGCCGCGCGACACCGGCCTCGACCTGAAGAAGATGGACGCCCCCGCGAAGCATTTCCGCAAGGTCGCGGAGGAGCTGAAGGCCCGCGGAGACCTGAATCCGAAGGTGCTCAATGTGGACACCAACACCCTGCTCTACCAGGTGCCCGGCGGTATGCTGTCGAACCTCATTTCCCAGCTGCACCAGGCCGGCAAGGACGACAAGCTGTACGAGGTTCTCGAAGAGGTCCCGCGGGTCCGCAAGGACTTCGGCTACATCCCGCTCGTCACCCCGACCAGCCAGATCGTGGGCACCCAGGCCGTCATGAACGTGGTCGTCGGCGAGCGGTACAAGATGGTGCCGAAGGAATCCAAGGCGCTTCTCAAGGGCGAGTACGGCGCTGTCCCGGGCGAGATCAACGAAGACGTCCGGAAGAAGTGCCTGACCGCCGAGGAACTGCAGCACATCATCACCTGCCGTCCCGCGGACCTTCTGGAACCGGAATTCGAGAAATACCAGGAAGAGTACAAGGACATCTGCAGATCCGACGAGGACGTGCTCTCCTGCGCGCTCTTCCCGCAGGTCGCTCCGAAGTTCCTGAAGTGGAGAAATGACCCGGAGCACAATGATCCGCCGGCACCGCCTCTCGGCTCAAAGAAAGCGGAGACGAAGGCAGCCCCGGCTGCTGCCGCAGCTCCCGCCGCTTCCACCCACATCGGGCCGGACGGCGTCCGCACCCTGTTCGTGGACGTGAAGTGCTGAAGCGGAAGCATAAAAACAGAATTAATGAAAGAAGCCCCGTAGATCACAGCCGTGATCCCCGGGGCTTTTCTCTGTCATTTTCTTTGTTCCGCCGCTTCCGCCGCATTTCTTCAGACGCGGTCCGCAAGATACCTCCGGTACCCCTCCAGTGCCTTTTTCGTGGTCAGTGTGAGGTTCTCCGGCAGTTCCTCCGGATCGAACCAGCCCAGCTCCTTATGGGAGCCTTCCTCCCGGTTCCCGGCCTCTCCCTCCGCCTCCACCAGAAAGGCCGGCGAGACGAAATGTGTGTGTTCCTCCTCCACGATGTGATCCGTCACCCCGAGGAGGGCGACGATCCGCCCGCGAAGGCCCGTCTCCTCGGAGAGCTCCCGCAGGACCGCGTGGGCGCAGGTCTCGCCGAATTCCACCTTTCCTCCGGGGATCGACCAGCAGCCGGCCTCGGGGGCTTTCCGACGCAGAAGAAGCAGGAGCCGTCCGTCCCGAAGGACGACGGCTCCCACTCCCACGCCGATATAATCTTTCCCCGGCCTCAGATCGCTCATTCCTCTTCCCCCGGCGCGCCGCACTCTCCGGTGCAGTGACGCTCTCCGTCGTCATGGGAGTCACAGCCGTGCCCTCCCACGTAATCCGTGATATAGGGGAGTTCGTAATCCATCATCTTCTGCGCGGCCTCCATGGCAGGAAGGCCTCCTGCGTAGTAGCGGGTGACACAAAGGCCCGCGATCGCCTCGAAAAGGCCGCTGTCATACATTTCTCCGCAGAGGATCGCCTCGCACTGCCATTGATCCAGCGCCCCGACCAGATCCTCCTCCACATACGCATCCGCCGTCATGGTGTCCGTCTCGATAATGAGAAGGCCCGCGGCGTCCTCAAAGACTTCCGTAATGACCGCATCCGGTCTGTTTTCCGTTACTGCCGCTGCAATTTTCATATTCTGTATGCTCCCAAAAGTAAAATTCGGATCCGCTTCCGGAATCGCTTCCGTACCGCTGTATGCGGCCCGGGCCCGAAACCCCGGCCTGACGACGGCCGGTCCGTGCCCTGACGCCGTCAGATCCCCGCAAGGATCATCTGCATGCCTTCGAGGAAGGCGCCGATCTCTTCTTCCGTCGTAAAATAGCCCGGGCTCACGCGGACCGTTCCGCCGCCGTCAAACGTGCCGAAGGTCCGGTGCGCGTCCGGTGCGCAGTGCAGTCCCGCGCGGACCGCGATATTGCAGGCCATATCCAGCATCATGGAAATATCCTGCACCTCCTGCCCCGCTACGGTGAACGAGAGCACGGATCCCCGCGGGCAGCCTTCTCTTGGGGCGTAGACCGTCACGCCCTCCATTTCCGAAAGTCCCTTAATAAGACGCAGGACCAGTGCTTCTTCCTTCGCATGGACGGCGTCAACGCCCGTATCGAGAAGGAAGCGGACGCCGGCTCCAAGGCCGGCGATGCCCGGCACGTTGAGCGTCCCGCTCTCATACTTATCCGGCATCAGCTCCGGCTGGGTCAGAAGCTCGGAGCGGCTGCCCGTCCCGCCTCTGCGGAAAGGCAAAAGCTCCACGCCGGGACGGATATAGAGCGCACCGGTGCCCTGAGGGCCCAGGAGCGATTTATGTCCCGGGAAGGCCAGCAGATCGATGCACATCTCCTCCACGTCGATCGGCAGCGCGCCGGCCGACTGAGAGGCGTCCACGAGGAAGGGCACGCCCGCTTCCCGGCAGATCTTTCCGATCGCGCCGATGTCGTTTACCGTACCTGTCACGTTGGAGACGTGGTTCACCGCCACGAGCGCGGTGTCCGGCCGGATCGCCCGGCGGATCTCCTCCGGGTCGACGCCCGCACTTAAATCCGCCCGCACCTTGGTCACTTCCGCGCCCAGGGATTCGAGATAAAAGAGCGGCCGTGCCACGGAGTTGTGCTCCATGGACGTGGTCACGATGTGGGAAGAGGGCCCGGCCGTCCCCAGGATCGCCGTATTCAGCGCGTCCGTGGCGTTCATCGTGAAAACGATCTGCTCCGCGTTCCCGATGTGAAAGAGCTGCGCCAGCCCAAGGCGGGTCCCCTGTACCAGGCTTCCTGCCTCCAGGGACACCTTGTGGCCGGAGCGCCCGGGATTGCCCGAGACCTCGCGCAGAGCATGATTTACGGCTTCATATACGCTCTCCGGCTTCGTGCCGGAGGTGGCTGCATTGTCGAGATAGATCATGAAGTCCTTCCGATCTCCGCCGGGAAAGAGGGTCACTTCTTTTCCGGCAGCTGGTTGGTGACATATTTGGTGTAAATGGACTTCGCGCGGTTCGCGTCCAGCACGTTCTTGATGATCGCGCGGCCGTTCTTAAAGAGCTTGACCCCGTAGGTGCCGTCGTCGAAATCCAGCGTGAAGGCGTTGACCGTCACCGTTCCGAAGGGCTTAAGGCGCTCCGCGAAGCTCATGAAATCGATGTGCTCCTCCTCCGCCGGCACGACCTGCACGGAGTCCCTGCCGCACAGCTCGGCCGCCTGCATGCCGGTATTCTTCCCGTAGAAGCTGTACTGGCCGTAGCCGCAGACCGGGCACTCTTCATTTTTCACGACCGGGATCTTCCGGGAGCGGTTCTGCCAGAGATCGAAATACAGCATCTCTTTGCGCACCGCGTCCGAGCCGATGAGGATCTTTATAGCCTCGTTCGTCTCGAGAGAAGCCAGGATCGCCGTGGTGGCGTTAAGGATCCCCTCCGTCGCGCAGGTTGGCATATTCCGGGCCCCGTCGTAGCTCATCATACAGCGGAGACAGGGCTGGTCCTCGCCGTAAATGAAATTCTTGGTCATGCCGATGGATCCGCGGGTCCCCCCGTAGATCCAGTTCTTTTTGTGGTGCAGGCAGGCCTCGCTCATCAGGAAGCGCACCTCGAAGTTGTCGGTCCCGTCGATGACCAGATCCACGTCGGAGATCAGGCTGTCGATGGTGGCGCTGTTGGCGTCGGTGACCACGGCCTCGTAGGCATTTTCCGAATTGATCTCCTGAAGGTGCTTAAGAGCCGCGTGGGCCTTCGGGACCTGGGACTTCACGTCCGCTTCCGTATAGAGCATCTGACGCTGCAGATTGCTCAGCTCCACCACGTCCCGGTCCACGAGGCGGATGAAGCCGACGCCCGCGCGGGCCAGGTTGTTCGCCGCCATAGAGCCGAGGGCCCCGAGGCCGATCACGGTCACGCGGGATATACGGAGCTTCTCCTGCCCCTTTTCGCCCACGCCCTGGAACCGCTCCTGCCTGATATACCGGTTTTCCATCAGCCGTCTCCGATCTGGTTCATGAAATCCACAGCGCCTTCGCTGCCGTCGAATTTGTAATCCGTCGATACGTATTTTCCGTCCACCATCGCCCCGGTATTCAGCATCTCCGAAGCCGGAGCGGTCACGCCGCTTACCTGCGCGCACTCTTCCGCGAGATCCCGGATCGTCATGCCGGGCCGGAATGTGAAGGGGAGCTCCGGCAAGGTGTCCGGATAATTAAACAGAAGGAATCTGACAACTCCCATGGGTCTCCTCCTTTCCAGTGATTGTAAAAAAAGACATGCAATTACATTTCTTTTTCATTCTTCTCTTTTATTATAGCGGAAAACAGGACAGAATTCAACCGACAGATCGCAGGAATCTTGTCCGTATCAGTACAAAAATATCTCGATTTCATCGATTTTTTCTTATATATCATGCGATATTGTTTATATAACGGCTTGCGCGCCGGACGAAATAGTGGTATACTTGATAAAAACATACATGTTCATTAGTAAGTGTACCGCTGTTTTTCAGCTCCTTAAAACATGTATTTATTTGCGTATCCCGCATACTGATAGCAGGAGAATTCATCATGGGCAGATCAAAGCAGGAATTTAAAGTCACCAAAGAGGAGATCGAAGAAGTCGCATTCAATTTCTTTTCGCAGAACGGCTATGAGGGCACCAACCTGAAATACATCACAGATCAGATGAATATTACCAGAAGTCCGATCTATTACTATTTTGGCGACAAAAAGGGGCTGTATACCACCATTGCAAAGAAGCATCTTGATGAAAAGGTCAGAAAATACCGTGAGCTTTTTGACCGTGAGGATCTCTCCTTCTTTGAGAAGATGAAAGAGCACCTCTATCTGTCTTCGCATAACTTTCTCGCAGAGGGCGTCTTTTTTGCCGGCATTCAGAACAATCCCGATCTGAAGGAAATCTCTGATTACCGGACAAAGGCTCTGCAGATCATCCATCAGCTGAAGATCCTTCTTGTAAATGAAGCGATCGACAGCCGTGTCCTGCGTCCGGACACCAATCCGGACAACTTCCTGCTGTACTTTCTGGTCGTCTGCTACGGCGTGGAAGGCATAAAGAAGAGCTCGCCTACCGGCTACACGGTAACGGAAGAGCGTCTGGACGAGCTGATCAACATTATTATGAACGGTGTGATCAACACCTATAAGGCGATCTGACCCGGGCCTGCAGTTCTGCTGCAGGCTCTGAGACATACGTTTACCTTCTGTAGATCCAAATGGAAGCAGCTGCGCAGAACACGCAGCTGCTTTTGTCTGTTCCTGTGACAGATGCTCTCAATGCTCGATCACGACTGCTCCCTTCGCTGCAGGCGCTTCCGGTCTGAAAACCGGATTCTTCCGGATATCGGCAAGAATCACATCGGGGTCTTCTCCGAGATCATACTTCTCCGGCCTGATCTCCCGTCCCTGCTTTTTCGCCTCCAGGGCGGCCAGCACCGCCTTCGGAGTGGCGGGGCCCTCATAGAAGCGGCAGCCCGTCGCATTGGCCAGCGCATTCAGGACGCTGACATGTGCGCAGGACTGGAAGCATTCGGAGGCTCCGCCTGATCCGAAGGGGCCCCTGGCTCTGGGAGTCTCCTGGAATTCAAAGATCACGTCGTCCGGCATCTGGCTGCATTTGAGAGAGCCGCAGCCCAGCATGGTCTCGTACTTTTTGACATTGTCTGAATACTCTTCGTAGAGCGCCATCCCGATTCCGTGCTCAAGGCCGCCGATAGCCTGGCCTTCCAGTGTCAGCCGGTTGCCGACCGGGCCTACATCCGCGATCGAATGTACTGCGAGCACTTCCACTTTTCCGGTCGCCGGATCCACCTCAAGCCTTGTCACATGGACAATGCAGTTCTGATCCTGCATCGGATCCCCGGTGCCGTCATTCGGATCCAGATTCTTTCTCTCATTGATGGACGCCCAGTAGCCCTTGTACAGGGTCGGGATCCCCTCTGCGACCATCTCATCGTATGTGCGGAAGGTGCCGTCCTCTTTCCTCATTGCGTCAAGCAGTTTATTTGCCGCATCAATGTGAGCATTGCCGGAGACATAGTGGCTGCGGCTGCCGGCCGACGACCCGTGCATCGGTGCGATCCAGGTATCTCCCTGCACACGCTTGATCTGATCCGGCCGGAGCTTCAGGGGAGCAAGCGCCTTCAGCGCCAGGCCGATGCAGCCGATGTCGGAGCCCTGCCCCATCTCCTGCCAGTTGTTATAGTCCGTGATCGTGCCGTCCGGATTCAGCTCCAGCCAGACCTCGCATTTGTCAACGGGAAGACTGACATGATAACCGCCGAGCGCCACGCCGATGCCCCGGAGTTTTCCGTTCCCGGGATCTTCCGACGCCCATTTGACCGACTCATCCCAGTAGGGGCGAAGCTTATCCAGCATCGCTTCTGCCGGATAAATGTGATAAAGGCGGCTGTTCGGCGTCAGATCGCCCGGATGCACGACATTGATCTGCCGGAAGGTGTAAGGATCGATCCCAGCCTTCTCCGCCAGCATGTCTACAAGCTGCTCGGAAGAGGTATACATCTGCGGGCTTCCGTAAGCCCGGTAAGCCACTCCGTATGAATTGTCTGTAAATACCGCCCTGGCAAGGCCGCGCATATTGGGAACATTCAGCCAGTTTCCGCAGAAGCGGAGGATCTTGTTCTCCAGACCGCCTCCGGTCTCCGAGTAAGCTCCGTGGTCGACGGCCATATCGAAGTCCCATGCCTGGATCTTCCCGTTTTCATCGCAGCACACTCTGCTGTTCGTATAGGTAGGCGAGCGTTTTCCGGTGAACATCTGATTCTCCCGGTAGGACATCGTCAGTGTAACCGGCGCCCCGTCCAATGCGATCGTCGCCGCTCCTACGAGAGACGGCGCGTCGGCCGACATACAGGATCCGAAGGAGCCTCCGATCGCATTATTGATCATGCGGATCTTTGTAATATCGTGGCCCAGAGAACGTGCCAGAAGCGGAATATGTGCGTTCAGGGTCTGGGATTTCCAGCAGATTGTCAGGATCCCGTCGTCATCGATGTAAGCCTGCATGGAGTGCGGCTCGATCACAAGATGCGGTTCTCTGCAGGAATAGAAACTTCCTTCCGCTACATATGCAGCCTTCTCGAAGATCGGCTTCACGTCGCTTCCCTTAAACAGCGGACAGTAAACAAACGTATTGGGCGAATCCAGCTGGACCTGCGGTGCATCCGGCTTCACAGCCTCAAGGGCGTTCATCACAGCCGGCAGCTCCTCGATATCTGCCTTTACCGCCTTTGCTGCGGCACGGGCATGTTCCCGGGTATCTGCGGCTACGAGGCAGAGCACATCTCCTGTTCTGCGGATAACATCCTTTATAAGGACGGGCCTTGTGGTCGCCTTCGCCCTGCTGCGAAGATGTGGGACCGCCATGGCGATATCATTCGTCCCCCGGATATCCTTCCAGGTGATCACCTTTCGGACGCCCGGCATCTTCTCCGCCTCGGTCACGTCGAGTCCTCGCAGAATCCCGTGAGGCACCTCCGCCATGACCGGCGCCAGTTCGTATGCAGCCTCCGGAAGCTTCATCGCCTGGTCATCCCCGTAATCCGCCTGGCCGAGCACCCTGCCCAGTGCACGGGGTCTCGGATAGGAAGATCCATAAATCTGTCCATCCTCCGGAATCCTGCAGGTAATGTCTGCCATCGTCTTCTCGCCGCGCATGACGGCTGCAGCAGCCATTACCGCATCGACCAGAGGCCTGTACCCGGTGCAGCGGCAGATATTGTTGTTCTTCGTGAACCAGTCGCGCACCTCCTGCCGGGTCGGATTCAGATTCTGATCCAGCAGAGCTTTCGCAGACATAATGAATCCCGGCGTGCAGAAACCGCACTGAACGCCGCCGTACGTGATCCATGCCTGCTGCAGAGGATGCAGGTTCGACGCGATCCCGATTCCTTCGATGGTCTCGATTTTCGAATATTCCGGCACCCTGCTCATTTTCACGATACAGGAACGTACCGGTTTTCCGTCAAGCAGTACCGTGCAGGCCCCGCACTGACCGGTCCCGCAGCCGACCTTCACGCCCGTCAGTCCCAGACGGCGCAGAACATCCGACAGTTTTTCTTTTTCAGGGTCCGCATGGACCATGCGAAGGACCCCGTTAATATAGTAATTCGCTTTCTTTAATCCCATCTTGTCTCTTTGGATCCCCGTAATCTTCGTTTCGCAGTTTTAACAGTTTGAACATTTAAGTATT
>ONST01000064.1 GCA_900320575.1 uncultured Eubacteriales bacterium | reverse complement strand
GGCCAGCAGGCGGAGCGGGGCCAGATAGACGCCGCTCTCCGCATTTTTCAGGGCTTCGATGGCCTCGTAGGTCTTGCCGGAATTCGTTGGACCGATGTGCAGGATAAAATGCCGCTGCATCGCCCTGGCCAGCGGATAGAGGTCCGGATAGTGCCGCGGGATCGCGTCGGAAATGCCCTCGGTGATCAGGTTCAGCCGCTCTTTTCGGAGCATGCCCTCCCGGACCGCCATGATGTAGTTCGGATTCTGCTCCAGAAGCTCCGTCACCCGGTCGAAATTGTAGTTTTTCCGGAGAAAAGCGTCCTCGTCCGCCTCCTGCGTCACCTCCTCCGCTGCCTGCTGCAGCAGAAAGGCCGCGTATTCCCCGGTATCCTCGCTGGCCATCAGTTCGCCGAGGAACGGATCCTCCGCGCACAGCTTCACCACCAGCGCCGAGGAGGCCCGGATCCCGGCCCGCTGCAGGGCATTGAAGAGCCGCAGGTGGAAGTCCCCGCTGTCGAACTGCTCACAGAACAGGTCCCAGTTCTCCGCGGAGAGCTCCTCGGTCTCCTGCCAGGAGCGGTCCGGCGCGCTGCGCTTCACGACCGAGGCCAGCATGCGCCCGGAACGGATGTAGGCGTCGGCCATCTCCGTCTCCTTGCGCCGGATCTCGTCCCGGTGCTTTTCGTAGTATTCGGAAACGGGAAGCTCGTAAATATAATCCTTCGCGATCTTCCGCAGCTTCTTCGCGTGATTTTTGCGGACCCGTCTCCGCTCGTTGTCCTTCAGCTTCTGCAGATGCTCCTGAAGATCCGCCCGGTAGCGGGGATCGGAGCGGATGCTGCCGTCGAGGATCTCCTGGTAATTGCTGCTCCGCTCCAGGGCCTCCTCGTAACGGCGCTGGTATTCCTTCGTCTTCGTATAGTTCTGGATCGTGCTCTTTTTCGGGGCGTGCCCGTCGCGGTAGCAGCCCTTTTTCGCATAATTCCGGGCGTTCCGCTTACAGCGCTCCTTCAGTTTCAGCACATAATCGATCTCCGCCGCCGCCTCGTTGATCTCTCCGACGGGCAGGGCGTCCGCTTCCCGCGTGATGGCGCGGAACTGTTCCTTCCGTTTTCTGCTGCTGCTCATAGATCTCCTGTCACCTTCCGGAACTCTTCGTCGTAGCTCGTGGAAGCCTTGTACATCTGATACAGATAAAAATTCTCCTCCGCCTTCGCGTAGCCGGTCACCTGCTCCATCAGGAACTCCGTGGGATCCTCCGCGCGCAGATAATCCACCACAAAGGCGTCAAAATCGTCGTCGGGCCGGAGTCCGGGGTATCCGCATTCGAGCAGGATCTCGGTCAGCCGCTCCGGCGTGATCTTCATTTCCTCCGGGAGACGGGACTCGCTGCCGAAGAACAGCAGGAAGGAGACCAGCGTCGTGCGGTCGATATCCAGCGACCCGCGGATGTACTTGCGGATCGTATTTTCCCCGACACGGTTCTTCTGGTATCCGCGGTTCTCCCCGCTTAAGGAATAGATCTCATCCAGCTCCTCTTCGCGGGCGTCGAGCTCCTCCTGCTTTTTCCGCAGGATCTCCCGGTCGGAGAGCTTTCCGTATTTTTTCGCGTCGTAGTGCCGGAGAGACGCGGCCAGCTTCTTCTGCTCCTTCGGCGGCATGTCTTCGATGTTGCCGTAATATTCCAGCAGCACCTCCATCCAGTCGAGGGAGACGTACTCGAAATAGAAGAAATTAAAAGCGTCGAAGATCTCCCCGCAGGAGACCGCCGAGGTCTCCAGCGTCTCCCGGATCTCCTCCGGGGTCATTTTCTTCCGCTTGAGCTTCGTCAGTCCCCGGAACACCGAGATCTCGCCGACGGCGCTCTCCTCCTGTCCCTTCTCCTCCGCCTCCAGATAGCGGGCGATCCGCGTCTCCAGATCGTAGCAGAGATATTTGCAGAAATAATAGCGGGTCTTCTCGCGGACCACCGAGAAGGAATCCAGGTTCGCATTGAGAAAGGAGCGGAAATCGGCCCTTCCGGTCACCGCCTCCTCGATCCGTCCCATGATCATGCGGGTCAGATGCTTCGTCTCGAGAAGCTGCTCCTCCTCGTCGGAATTGGCGTTGACGTACTCCTGAAGGTCCCGGAGCGTAAAGGAGCTCCCCCTAAGATAAGCACCTGACAGGTCCGCGGCGTCACGGATCTCCACGCACTCCTTTTCGAGATTTCTCCACTCGGAGTAGGACATTCCGTTGAGAAATGCGTAGATCAGCCCCGCCTCCATGAGGCTCCGGGAATAGAGCTGCGGGCAGCCCGCCCGCGTCAGCTCCTCATTGAGCTGCTGCAGCGTATAATGCTTCACAAAGCCCAGAGCGATGATCCGGTACCGCAGCGGGACCTTGCTCACGCGATCGAATTCGAAGCTCATGCAGTCCTCCAGCATGAGGGCTCCGTTCTCGCTGTTGAGGAACTCGCTCATCATCTGATCAAAGGCCGACGAGGCCGCCTGTTTCTTAGCCATAATCGTAATTCCACTCCCTTCCGCGCAGATGCTCCGCTTCCGAGTAAAACCGGCTTTCCGTTACATATTTCTCCGCGCGGGCCGCGCAGGATGCGTCTCCGCCGGAGGCGAGATCGAGCTGCATGACCTGCGCTCCCCGCTCCTTTTCCCGAAGGATCGTCAGATAGAGGATGCGCCCCGTCCCGGAAGCGCGCACCGCAAGCTCCATGCGCACCGCCGGCAGGCTCTGATAACCGAGGGCCGTGCAGAGCTCCTCCGCCTTTTCGAGCGCTCCTTCCGGGAAATCCTCCTTCGGCACCTCCGCGGAAATGGAGAGCACCTCGCCCGTTTCTTCATAGCGGACGGTCAGATCTCCGCCGCAAGAGGCGGCCGTTTCCTTCCAGGCCTCCTCAAAGGAGCGGTCGAAGCTCCCCGAAAGACTTCCCTCCATATCCCGGCCGCGTCTGTCCAGGAACTGTACCTCCGTAAGAGCAAGGCCGAAATCCTCAGGCAGGCGCTCGCTCCTTGCGGCGGTCAGAAGGCGGGCGAGCGCCTCCTGCTCCTCATCCCCGGCATCCGTCAGGTACAGCCTTTCAAAATGGAACCGGCCGGCATAAGCCTCTTCGTCCAGCGCGCCTTCCGCGACTCGCATGCCCCGGACCGTGAGAAAAAGCTTCTCTTCTCCCGCGTCCGCAAGCAGCTTCATGAGCGCCCTCGCCATGCCGGTCTTTCCGTCCGCCATCGGTACGATGAGCGCTTTACCGCCCGCCTCCCGTTCTTCGAAAAACAGTTCCCCGGTATACACGGTATCCACTGTGCCGAGGACCGTGCGGGAAATGCCCCCGATCTCCATGTCCGCGGCGCAGGGCAGGAGCTCCGCCGCCATCTCCGTAATGTCCTTCGCTGCGGTCTTCACATAGACCGTGCGGGGCTCGTCCGCGCCGGTCCCCAGCGCGTAGGGCACGCCGAGCGCGTCCAGCCGCTCATGGAAGACCGCCAGCACTCCGTACCAGCCGTCGGGGAGGCCGTCTTCCGGGAGCGCAGTCTCCTTCGACTCGTAGCGGAGCACGGCCGTTTCTCCTTTGAGATCCTCCTCATCCACCTGATGGACGCCCGCAAGCGGGTTGTCCCCCGTCTCCCAGCGGATGCTCCGGCGGTATTCCGGCTCCGTTTTTGTGAGAAAGAACAGCGCCATAAGGATCCCCGCGGCAAACAGCAGGGCGATCCCCAGAGCAGGGCCCCGCTTCCGGGAGGAACGCTCTTCTCCTTTGTCCTCCGGAAGAACGTCCCGCAGTGCCCGGAACAGTTCCTCCGGGGAGGCGTAGCGGGCCGCGGGATCCACGGACAGGCCTTTGAGGATCACCTCCTCCAGTTCAGGCCGGATGGAGACCCCGCGCTCAGAGGGGCTTTTCAGGGTATCCAGAAAGAGGCGGCTCAGACTGTCGTCGGCGGGCACGCCGCAGACCAGATGGTAGAGTGCGGCGGAGACCGCGTAGACATAGCCCCTCGGGCCGGCTTCCGCCTGCCCTCCGGCCGCTTCCGGCGGCAGATTCCCGCCGGGATTCATGGCCTCCGTCCGCTCCGAAGAGGGCTCCGCGCCCTCCGGATTCTCTGACAGCGCAAGCCGGCCGCCGGAGGTGAGACAGAATGCGTCCGCGCCGTAAAGAAATACCGCCTTCACGACCCGGTCCATGTCCTGCGAAGCCAGCGAACAGACGCCGGCGCAGGCGCGCTCCGCGTCAAGAGGGCCCATTGCCCGAAGTATCTCTGTCAGCTTCTGTCCCAAATTTGATTCCGGTTCCTTTCTACAGGCCGCCGAGCACGATCATGCCGTTCCCCTGTCCGGAGCCGGCGTCCGGGACCCGGTCACAGACAAAGCTCCCGTCCGGATCGATCCGGCCGTCTAGGAGAAGGAACTGCTCCATATCGAGCTCCAGCGCAAGATGCTCCGGCATCCCCTTCATCGTGGCGAAGAGGAACTCCAGATAGGTCGCAAAGGCCGCATCCTCCGCGGTCAGCCGCGATTTTCCTTCGATGACGAAATCCCGGAAGATCAGTTCCCGGCCCTCCGTATCCGAAAGGGGCGCCACCGCCAGCGGCACTTCTCCGGCGTACAGATAGACCAGATATTCCCGGGAAGCGGCGGTCTCCTTCCATTTTTCCGCAAAGCTCTCTCCCTCCGGAAGGAGAGCATGGATGGCATAGCTCCCGTCCGCCTCCGCGGTGATCTGAAGGTCCTGCAGCGCTTCTCCGGCCGCCGCTTCTGTCCCGCTGCGGCTCCGAAGCGAGATGCCTTCCGCTGTCAGTGTCCGCGCGGCGATGCCCCACAGCGCTTCCCGCGGCGCGCGGATGAGGAGGCACCGCGGATCGGAGGGCGCGTATCCGGCCGCGTAGGGGATCCCCAGCTGATCGAGGCGCGCCTTGATGAGGGCGATGGTATTGTACCATACGCCGCCCTTTTCCCGCTCCTCCTCCGGCAGCGCTTCACAGCTCAGTTTCAGGAGCACCGTTTCTCCGGAAAATGCGTCCCAGGCGCACTGGTTCGCTCCCGGGATCACCGCTCCTTCCGGCGTCTCCCGGTTGACCTGCCACTCGTACTGCAGATCCAGCTTCCGGGCGCGGTTCTCCTCGCTCAGATTTTTCATCAAAAGGCGCAGCAGCTGCGCTTTTCCGGGCTCCGCCGCCGCGTAGGCGTGCTGCCCGTCGCCGGCCGACCAGAGATTCACCGCCATCGTCCGGCGCTCCGTGACGTGGGCGCCCAGGAAGAAGGACAGGCCCTGCTCCGCCAGATAAGGCGCGTAAGTATCCGCGCCGCCTGCGGAAAATGTGATCGCCAGATAGGGGTAGGCCCCCGCTGCGGGCAGGCCGAAGGCGCTCCGGTCCAGCCCCGGGATCTCCCCGGTCTCCACCGAGAGCTCTGAAAAATCCGACGGGGACACCAGGCCGATCTGGCTCTGCCGTTTCCCGTCATAATACCGCATGGGATCGCTCCGCTCGATATAGAAGTGCAGCACGTCTCCCGCGTCTTTGCCCGCGAAAACGGACAACGGCGCGGTCACCCGGATCTGTCCGTCCGTCTCCTCCCAGAGATACTCACTGTCCCCGGCGAGGATCCCGAACCGCTCCCGGTAGATCTCCGCATTTTCATAAAACTGCCGCACCGGCATCTGTTCCGGAGGCGTCAGCGTAAAGGACTCGGTCCGGACTCCCCGCAGCAGGATCTCCGCCCGGTGATTCCGGTACCAGAAGAGCCCGAGGATCACGACCAGCGCCACAAAGCCGGCCGCCATGACGGAGACCGCCGTCCGCATACCGGCCTTCTTCTTCTCTTCCCGGCCTTTCAGGGAATCCAGATATTTCGTGACCGCGCCGAGCAGCTCTCCCGCGTCAGAAAAACGGTCCGCCGGATTCACGGCCAGGCCCTTCATCAGGATCTCCTCCGCCTCCGGATCCAGACGGATCCCGATCTCCGAGGGCTTTTTGAGCTCGTCGTGCATCACACGGGTCAGCGCGTGCTCCGGCACCTGGGTGGTGAGGCAGAAATACATCGTCGCACACAGGGCATACACATCCGTCCAGGGGCCCTGCTCGCCGTCCGGGGAATACTGCTCCCGCGGGGCGTAGCCGTTTTTCAGGACGACCGCCTCCTCCGGCGTCTCCTCCGTGTAGATCTTCGCGGCGCCGAAGTCCATCAGCACCGGCTGGCCGCCGGCCAGCACCATGATATTGTCGGGGGAAATGTCCCTGTGGATCACGCCGGCGGCGTGGATCTCCGCCAGAGACGCAATAAGAGGGCGCAGGCGCGCAAAAAGCTCCCTCCCCCCGAAGCGCCCGTCCTCCTTCACGCAGTCCCTTAAGGTCCGTCCCTCCAGGTACTCCATGACGATGTAGGCGGTGCCGTTTTCCTCGAAATAGTCGCTGACGCCGACGACGGAATCTTCTCCTGCAAAGTCACCAATAGAGCGGGCCTCCTTCAGGAACTTCCGCTTCTCGGCCGCAAGGCGGACAACGTCCGCCGCGTCCGGAAGCCGGATCTCGTTCGATTCGGAAACATCCCGCTCCATATAGTCCCGGCAGAAATACTCCTTGATGGCCACGGGGATCCCCACGCGGCGGTTCCTGCCGATATAGGTAATGCCGAAGCCGCCCTCTCCGAGCACGTCCTCGAGGACATATCGGTCGTCGAGCACGGTCCCGGGAGGCAGCCGGTACAGCTTTTCGTCAGCTTTCATTTAACATATACGCCACTTCCAGTCCGCAGGACGGATGATAGATCCAGGTGACGGAGACCATATCGTTCTTCTCGTACTGGAGGCCGTCCAGCACCGAGGAGGCGCTCATCAGCTGATAGAGAGACTCCGAAAATCCCAGCGCCTCGTTCACCTTCTCGATCGCCCGGTACGCGTCCGGATCGTTGTATTCCTCCACGTCCTGGGAATTGGTGTCGATGGTGAGCATCTTGCCGTCGGAGGAAACGGACGCGTAATAGCCGTTCGCGTACTCCGCCATGATCTTCTTCAGATCCGGAAGGGCCGGCAGCACCTTCACCGTCACGTCAGCGGAATATCCTTCCGCAGAGGCGGTGATGACCGCGCTCCCTTCGCTCAGGCCGTAGACCGTCCCGTCCGTGACCGAGGCCACCGCCTCGTCCGAGGAGGCATAGCTGAGAACGGCGCCAGCCGCATTCTCCGGC
>ONST01000206.1 GCA_900320575.1 uncultured Eubacteriales bacterium | reverse complement strand
CCGGCGCATCGTCTGCCCCCGCAGAAGACGGTCCTGTCTGCGCCTGCCGGTACCCGGTGGAGAAATCCGGGGCGTAGAGCCGGGAGCTCGCATAGCCGCTCTGGGACACCGCGTCTCCGACGATGATAAGGGCCGTTCTGGAAATACCGCGGGCGGCAGCCGTCTCATGCAGGGTCCCGACCGTGCACAGGGCCCGCTCCTCGTCCGGCCAGGACGCCTTATAGACGATGGCTGCCGGCGTCTCTTCCGGATAGCCGCCGCGGAGGAGCTCCTCCTCAAGCTGCTCCGTCAAAGAGGCGCTTAAGAAAATGACCATCGTCGCGCGGTGCGCCGCCAGCGAGGCGATCTTCTCCCGCTCCGGCACCGCCGTCCGCCCCTCCATGCGCGTGATGATCACGCTCTGGGAGACCTCCGGAAGCGTATATTCCATGGAGAGAGCCGCCGCCGCGCCGCAAAACGAGCTGACCCCGGGCGTCACCTGATAAGAGATGCCCCGTCTGTCGAGCTCGTCCATCTGCTCGCGGATGGCGCCGTAAAGGGACGGATCCCCGGTGTGCAGCCGGACCGTCGTCTTCCCCCGGGCCTCCGCCTGTTCCATCACCGCGATCACCTCGGGAAGGTTCATTTTCGCGCTGTCATAAATGTCCGCGTCCGCACGGCAGAGCTGCAGCAGCTCCGGATTGACCAGCGATCCCGCGTAGATGACCGTATCCGCCTCCGCAAGAAGCTTCTGCCCCCGCACCGTGATCAGGTCGGGCGCGCCGCTCCCGGCTCCCACAAAATGTACCATTGCTCCTCCTTCACCGGTCTCCGTAGAGCAGCGCGTTGCAGATGGCCGCCGCCACCGTACTGCCGCCCTTCCGGCCCCGGTTCACAATATAAGGCACGTCCGTCCTTAGGATCTGTTCCTTGGCGGGCACCACGTTCACGAAGCCCACGGGCACGCCGATCACGAGCTCCGGACGGAAGCCCTTTTGGATCGCTTCACAGAGGGAAATGAGCGCGGTGGGCGCATTTCCCACGGCAAAGATCACCGGAACGCCCAGCGCGGTGCCCCGCTCCATGGAGACCGTCGCCCGGGTGACGCCGCGCGCCTTTGCCTCCGCCGCCACGTCAGGGTCCGCCATGAAGCAGTGCGCTTCCCCGCCGAAGGAGGCGAGCACGCGCCGGTTGACCCCCGCCAGGGCCATATTCGTGTCAGTGACGATGTGGGCGCCGCTGCGGAGCGCTTCCCGGGCCTTCGCCACGGCGCCTTCGGAAAAGACCAGAGTCTTCGCGTAGTCGAAGTCCGCGGTGGTGTGGATCGCGCGCACGATGACGCTCTCATTTTCCGGATCGAGGCGGATGCCCGCCTCCTTCAGTTCCGCGCGGATGATGGAAAGGCTCGTCCGCTCGATATCCTCCGGCTCCACGTGGAGGAAGGGTTCAGATGCCTGATTCATGCCGGATCTCCTGAATGGCCCGGATCAGCTGCTCATTTTCCGGGCGGGTCTTCACCGCGATCCGGTACCAGCTTCGTCCGTTCTGATGCCCAAGACCGCGGAAATTGCTGCAGCTGCGGATACGGATCCCGCGGAGGAGCAGCGCTTCATAAAGTGCCTCTTCCGCCTCTTCAGCCGAAAATAAAAGAAAATTCGCTTCTCCGGGCAGTACCCAAAAGCCTTCCCGGGCAAGTCCCTCTGTAAGATAAACCCGCTCTTTCCGGACCAGTTCCCGCGTCGCATCGTACCAGTCCGGATCCGCAAGGGCGGCAAGTCCCGCCGCCTGCGCGAAGGAAGAGACGCTCCACTCGCTCTGGAGAGCCGCCATCCGCGCAAGAAGGGCCGCATTTCCCGAGACCGCGCAGCCCAGGCGAAGTCCCGGAAGGGCGAAGATCTTGGTGGCCGCCCGCACGATAAGAAGGTGCGGGAACTCCTTAGTCCGGGTGAGAAAGGTCCGCGCCTCTCCGTCCGGCAGGAAGCTTAAGAAGCATTCGTCGAGAATGAGCGTGATGCCCCGCTCTTCGCAGTGCTTCGCGGTCTCCGCAAGAAGGGCCGGATCTGCTGCCCTGCCGGTGGGATTATTCGGATTGCAGAGAACGGCTGCCCCGGTACCGCAGGAAATCTCCGCAAAAAACCGCTCCGTCAGCTCGAACTGCTCCTCCGGAAGGAGCGGGAGATACCGCACGGCGCTTCCGGCCGCTTCAAACGCCCGCGCGTAGCCCGAAAAGGACGGAGACGGAATCAGCACCTCTTTCGGGGCAAGCGCCAGCGCGGCGAGCATCAGGATCTCCGAGGCGCCGTTTCCCATGAGGATCTGCTCCGGAGGGACCTTCCATTTCGCGGCGAGAGACTCCCGCAGCGCCTTCGCGGTCCGGTCCGGATACTGCTCCGCAAGAGACGTCTCCTCGCGGAGGAGCTGCCGGACGGCGGGCGGCATGCCCAGCGGATTGGTATTGACGGAAAAATCGAGAACGACGGGCGCAGCCGACCGGTCCTCGCCTCCGTGAAGGGGCCGTTCTCTCATGGGCGCTCCTCCTGCGCGCGGATCTCCGCAAGATACCTGTCGTCGATCCGCGCCTCTTCGAACGTGGCCATGTTCCGCATCATCGCGCAGGCCGCTTTCAGCACCTGGAAGGCCAGCGGGCAGCCGCTTCCTTCCCCGAGGCGCAGGTCCAGCAGAAGATAGGCCGGCAGTCCCAGCGCCTCCCGGGCCGCCGCGTAGCCGGGCTCTGCGGATACGTGGGACAGAAAGAGAACGTCCCGCACCGCAGGCGCAAGATATGCCGCGCACAGCGCGGCCGTGACCGAGATGAACCCGTCCGCCACCGCCGGCAGACGGAGCGCGGCGCAGCCTAAGAATACGCCGCACATGGCGGCCAGATCGAGCCCACCCACGCAGCCAAGGACGCCGATCACGTCCGCGGGGTCCGGATGGTGAAACCGGAGCGCCTCTTCGATCACGCATCTCTTCCGCTCATAGGCCGCGTCCGTGAGGCCTCCGCCCCGGCCGGTCAGTTCCCTCACGGGCTTCCCGGTAAGGACTGCGAGCACCGCCGAGGAGCTCGTGGTGTTGCCGATCCCCATCTCGCCGACGCCGAGGGCGCAGATCCCGTCCCGCTTTGCCTCTTCCGCCAGGGAAATGCCCGTGCAGAGGGCGGAAAGCACCTCCTCCCGGCTCATCGCCCGCCCGCGCAGGAGATTGCCGGTGCCTCTGCGGATCTTCGCATTCCGGATCGTATCGCAGATATAGGGCGTTGCGATCCCCACGTCCGTCACCTGCACCTCGCAGCCGAACTCCGCCGCCAGCGCGGCCATTCCGGTGATCCCACGCGTCATATTGACGGCCTGCTCCGCCGTCACGCGCTGCGGCGCCGAGGAGACGCCCTCTGAGCAGACCCCGTTGTCCGCGGCCAGGACCGTGATACGGGTCTTTTTGATCTCATTTTTGATCCTGCCGGTAATGCCGGCCAGCTTCGCGGCGATCTCCTCCAGCTGTCCGAGGCTCCCCGGCGGCTTCGCAAGGGAATCCGCGTATTTCCGCGCAGCGCGCACCGCCTCCTCGTCCGCGGGACGGATGCACTGGAGGGTGTGCTGCAGGATGCGTTCCTGTTCTGTCATGGTTCTTTCCATTTTCCGGCATCTCTCTCCGGCAGATGCAGCTTTCCGCTGTCCTCCGCCTCGCGGAGGAGCTCCGCCATGTGTTCCTTTTCTGTACCGGCGGCAAGGCCCGGGCAGATCACCTCCCGGCAGCTTCGGATCAGCTCCCGGCATCGCGCAAAGGCCTCCTCCGGGACCGGTTCAAAGGGCGGGGCCGTGATCACCTCCGAGGCCAGGATCCGCGCCAGATGGCAGTCGAGGTCATTTTCCGGCAGAATGCCCGCCGCGAAGGGCCGTCCCTCCCGCTGCAGCTTCCGGTACACCGGGATACCGCTGCCGCCCGACGAGAGCACCAGCACCTCCGGCTCCCCCTTCACAGGAGGCAGTTCCGCGCTGCCGAAGAGCGGATCGAAGCTTCCTGCGGTCAGATCATAGAGATCCCGGACAGACGCTTCCGTGAACAGCTCCTCCGGAGGGCCGACCCGGGCGATGGTATCGCCCTTCACAAAAACGATGCGGTCGGAGACCTTCATCGCCAGATCGATCTCGTGGAGGGACATCAGCACGGTGATGCCCTGCCCGTTCGCCATCCTTTTCAGGATCTCCAGCAGCTCCAGCTTGTGCCGGATGTCGAGGAAGGAGGTCGGCTCGTCGAGAAGGATGATCTCCGGCTCCTGGCAGATGGCCCGCGCCAGCAGCACCCGCTGCTTCTGCCCGTCGCTGACGGCGTTGAAATCCCGCTCTCCGAGGTCCTCCGCATGTACCGCCGCCATCGCGGCCTCCACCTTCTCCTCATCTCTGCGGCTGAGGAGCCCCAGCCGTCCTGTGTAGGGGTAGCGGCCGAGCGCCGCCACGTCGCGGCAGGTCATGTATTCCGGATGCAGTCCTCCGGTCAGCACCACCGCCAGCTTCCGGGAGAGCTCTGCCCGGGAGTACTCCGTAAGCTCCCGGCCTCCGAGAAGGATCCGTCCCTCCACTGCGGGAAGCTGACGGGAAATGGTCTTTAAGATCGTCGATTTTCCGGCTCCGTTGGGTCCGATGAGGGTCACGATCTCGCCCCTCCTGACGGAGAGGGAGATGCCGCGGATCAGCGCGCGCCCGCCGTAGCCCACGGAAAGGCCGGAAAGCTCCAGATACGGTTCTCTCATGCGCGCACCTCCCGTTCCTTCTGCCGGTGCAGCAGCATGAAAATGACCACCGGCGCGCCGAGGATCGAGGTCACGGTGCTGATATTGAGCTCTGTCGGCGCAAAGAGCGTCCGCGCGATGAGATCGCTCGCCATGCAGAACACCGATCCGCCCAGAAATGCGGCGGGAATGATCACCAGCGGCTTCGAGGTGCCCATGGCCCGCTTCATGAGGAAGGGCACCGCGATCCCCACAAAGGAGACTGGCCCGGCGAAGGCCGTGACCGTCGCCGACAGGATGCTGGACAGGAGAATGAGCGCCGCCCGGAAGCGGCGGACGCTGACGCCCATGCTGGCCGCGTAGTCCTCTCCGAGCTGATAGGCCGCGATGGGCTTCGACAGCAGAAAGGTCAGGCCGAAGGCGATTGCGACGACCGCCGCAGCCGCGGCGACATTTCCCCAGTTCATGCCCGAAAAGCTGCCCTGGGACCAGCCGTGGAGGTTCACGATGTCCTGATCCTCCGCGAAAGTGACGATCAGCTCTGTGAGCGCTGAGCAGATATAGCCGATCATGATCCCGGCCACCAGAAGGCCCGCCATCTGCTTCACGACCCGCGAGCAGGCGAGGATAAAGCAGGTGGACAGAAGCGACCCCGCAAAGGCTGCCAGGATCAGGGTCCACGAGGAGGCCCGCCCGAAACGGCCGATGAAAAGGATCATCACGGCCGCGACCGTCATCTTCGCGCCGGAGGAAATGCCCAGCACGAAGGGGCCGGCGATCGGGTTCGAAAAAAAGGTCTGCAGCAGAAAGCCGGACAGGGCCAGAGCCCCGCCCAGGACCGCCGCCATCAGGATCCGCGGCAGACGGATCTTCCAGATGATATTCACTTCCTCCGCCTGTCCGGTCTTCGTCAGCAGTATCCGGAGGATCCGGTCCACCGGAATGTGCACGTTGCCCGTATTGATATTCCAGACGGTAATGAGCCCGAATGCAGCAAGGAGGAGGGCAAATACCGTCAGGTACCGGCCCCTCCTCCTGAGGATCTGCGCGTGAAAACCGCTGTCTTTTCGCTGTGCGTTCAACTTGTTCCCGTTCCTTCTAGCTGTCCAGCTTCTGCAGGAAGGTCAGATCCTCCGTCTTTCCTCCCGTCAGCATGATGTGAAAATCCAGGATCAGGTTCGCCATCCGGTCGGTGGACTGATAGGCTTTCTTGTCTACCTGCCAGACATTTCCCTCTTTTACGGCCCGGAACTCCGCGAAGGCCGCATCTTTTGCAACGAGATCTTCCGCACTTCCCAGCGCCTCCTCAATGGTCGCGTTGTAGACCAGAAAGTCCGCGTCATGGGCCCTGCTGTAGAACTCCTCCATGGAAACGGCTGTCGTCGAGGACGCCGCGTCCGCGTAAACGCCCCGGAACACATACGCGCCCCCGGCCGTTTCGATCATGCCGGGAATATAGTCGGTATCCGTGCGCACGATGACCGAGCCGTCGGTGTTCACTGAAAAATAGGCGACGGTCTTTCCGGTACTGTCCAGGCCCGAAAGACCGCTGATCAGTTCTTCCTGTTCCCTGAAAAACGCTTCCGCTTCCTCTGTTTTTCCCATGAGCGCCCCGTAGAGCTTCACCCATTCCGTGCGGCCCAGGGCCTCCCGCTCGTAGGCGGAGCGGTCGATGAGGACCGGAATGTCCAGATCCTCGATCATCTCCTGCACCTCCGGGGTGTGGAGGATCATCGTGGATTCGACCGCGAGGTCGCAGTTCATGGACAGCATGGTCTCGTAATCCGGCTCGGAGTATTTGCCGGCGTAGACCATCCTCCCCTCTTCCAGCGCCTGAAGCGGGGCGTCGATATACCAGGCGCCCTCGGAATTGCCGCTCATGGTCACCGCGTCGATGGAATCGATAGCGTCAAAAAGCGCCATGGCCGAAGTGGCAGCCAGGTAAATGGACTTCGGCGCGGACGGAATACATATGACCGACGGATCGAGCCCCTCCGGGGCCGTTTTTCCTTCCGGGATCACCAGGTACTGTCCGCTTTTCGGGATATCGATGAGCTGATATCCTTCCCTGTAGGTAAATACATTATAGCAGGTGGCGTAGTGAAGGGGAAGCACGGACTCCGCCGTAAGTCCCGGAAGAGCCGGCGCGTCGGCAAGAGACGCGTTCGTGCCGCCCTCCTGCAGTTCCGCCTCTTCCGCTGCGCTCTTAGCCGAAGCTGTCTCCGGGACGGATGCTTCTGTCTCCTGCGCGGCGGAAGACGGCGCCTTTGCTGCCGGAGCTTCGCCTGTGCCTCCACAGCCCGTAACGAGCAGGGAGAGGCTCACAAGGCCCGCCAGCAGGTATCCGCGCTTTCCTCTCTTTTTCATCCCAGCTTCTCCTTCTTATGCTCCGCCAGCCGCTGCTCATAGAGCGCCTGCGCCTCCTGTTCCCGGCCGCAGGCGGCTCCCGCAGCCAGGATCCATTCGGCCGCTTCCTCCGGATCTTCCGCCTCCTGATCCCGCAGGAAGAGGACCGGCATCTCCATCTGTACAGCGCGGTTCGCGATCTTCTCCATTTTTTCCGTGAATACCGGGATCTCCTCCCAGGTCTTCGGCAGGATCGCTCCGGATTCCAGCGCGAGATTTGCCTTCGCCCGGATCAGCGCCTTCGGATCCGGATTGTCAAAGGGACCTCCGTAGACGAGTTCTCCCTTCTCAAAGGCTTCCCGGAGCGTTTCGTCCGGGATCTCCTCCGCCTCAACGCCCACCGCCGCGATCTGTTCCGCCGCCTTCAGCTCCTGAAGGAGAGAAATGTGAGCCGCGTCGGACACATAGATCCGGTCTCCCGGAAGGGAAATGATCACCGCCAGCCGGTCAAGACCCACCGGCACCTCGATACCCTCAGGCACCACGAGATATTTGATCACCGGGTTTTCGTAGAGAGCGGCTTTCTGCTCGTCGAGCGTCTTCGGCTTCTCCTTCTCTTCCGCCGCTTTCGCAAGCTCCGCTTTCTGTTCGTCCGTCAGAAGTTCCGGATCGCGGGCGGTGCCCTTCACCAGATCCGTTTCGATCAGGGTATACGCGTTCTTCTGTCCGTCGGTGTAGCGGTAGACCGCAAGGCCTTCCGCCTTCTCCGTCTTCGTTTCTCCCTCATAGGAGAGTCCGGCGATCATCGGGGCCTTTTCGTCGACATGCTCATACTGGTCGCCGACGGTCGTGCGGACCGAAATCACACCGACTTCCGCCGTCTCCGCCTGCGCGGCCTTCGAACCGGGCTCCGCAAGTCCCACATAGATGCGGTAGGAGACCTCGTGAGGCTGGCTCATGGCTGTCGTCAGTACCAGGATGGTCTGGTTCTCATTGAGGGAGACCGGGATCTCTGAGCGTTGTCCGCTGATGTCGTACTTGCCGCCGGCGGCCTTCACATACTGGACGTGGGAGCTGTCAAAGCCCAGCATCGCGTAGGCCTTTCCGTCCCGCACCGTGATCTTTTGGCAGGTGATCTGCAGCTTGCCGGTACCGCCGGAGAAATCGAACCAGTCCGGCGTGTAGGTGCCGTCCGCAAGGGTCGTCGACGTATCCCGGGCGGCCGTTTTTCCGTCCGTCTTCGCCGGCGCGGAGGTCGGTGTTGGAGCCGGCGAAGGTGCAGGCGTCACAGGCTCGTCCGTCTTTTTCGTGTGGGTAGGGATCCCCTCTGAAGAGAACCGGATGGTCCGGTCATACCAGGCCTGGTTCTTCTGGGAAAATGCCGCGAAAGGCAGATCCCGGTCGAGCGCGGAGACCGGCACCTCGAAGTAATAGCCTTCTCCGGAGGCATCGCTCTTTCCGCTGTAGGAGACCGCGCCCGCTTCGTTCTGCTCCGCTTCCGCCGCCGTGCCCGGGTACAGCTTCACATAGCCGGTGCCGCTTAAGGTGACGGCAGCGGACATCACGCCGTCTTTTGCCCTGAGAACGGCTTTCACCACCCGGAACATCGTCCCGGTCGTGGATGTCTTCACGGAATCATAGGTGCCGTCATCCGCGACCTCAGCCGTTCCTGACGGCGCGGGTTCGGGCGTCGGCGCCGCAGTCGGCTCCGGCGTGGGTGTCGGTTCCGGCGCCGCAGTCGGCTCCGGCGTGGGTGTCGGCTCCGGCGTGGCTGTCGGCTCCGGCGTCGCAGTCGGTTCCGGCGTGGCTGTCGGCTCCGGCGTGGGCGTCGGAGCTGCCTCCTTCAGCTTCTCTTCCGCCGGGATCGCCAGATAGTACTGCTGCGCGGTCGTCGTCCCGTCCTTCTTCTTGATGGGCGCGACCGGGACCGCCCAGCCGCATTTCTCCTTCGGGAGCGTGATGCAGATCGTGCCGTCTTCCGTGAGCGTGACGTCCTTTGTCAGTTCCGCGTCCGTCACGGCTCCGTAATGCATCCAGCCGTAGACCGTCCTGTTCTTCGGGATCACTGTGATCTTCACTTCGTCTCCCTGAAGGACCGTCTCCGATCCCTCCTGGGGCGCCCACATGCCGAAGGCATTTCCCTCCGCGTCGATAAAGGCGGTCTCCTCCCCCTCGTAGGCGAAAGGCTCCGCGGACGGGACCGGGGACGGCGTCGGCTCCGGCGTGGGCTCCGGCTCTTCCTTCTCCAGATACTGCTCTCCCGGGATCGCCAGATAGTACTGCGAGGCAGTTTCCGCTTCTGCGGTCTTCGCCATGGCCTGTACGCCCAGCAGCGCGGCGGAGAGCGTCTTCTCCTGTATGCCGCGCTCCTTTATCTCCGCTTTGCGCTCTTTCAGGATCTGCTTCGCCGCCTGAGAGGCCGCAGCTTCCGCCGGCTCTCGAAGGGCCGGTTCTTCTGTCTCCGCTTCCGGGGTCCCCTCCGCGGGAACTTCTCCCTCCGGAAGGAGCGCTTCTTCCGGGGCTGCGGCCTCCTCCTCCGCGTCCAGGGCCTCCGGCAGGCTCTCTCCCGATACCGGAGCAGCCGCTCCGGCAGGCTCTGCCGCATTCTCCGGCAGTTCTGTGCTTCCGGCTTCTTCCACCTCTTCCGCCCGGGAAATGCCGGTCTCCGCGGCCGGTTCTTCCGCCGGCAGTTCCGCAGCCGCTTCGGCTGTCTCCGGTACGCGCTCCGTCTCCGCCGCTCTCACAGCTGCCGGCTGCAGCGCCGCAAGCGCAAACGCAAGGAGAAGCGCCGCAGGTCTCTTCCATCGGTTCGTTCTGTTGTAATGCATGTGCTGTCCCTTTCCCGTCTGTCCCGGAGACGAAAAATGATCTGCTCCGCAAAGCGGGCAGATCCGGCATACGAAAAGAAGGAGCACCTCATTTGCTCCGTTCTCTTTCCATATTGCAGACCCTGCCCATCCCCGGGGGCACGTTCCACATTCCTCAGCAGGTCTCCTGGCTCACAGCATGCACGCGCTCCGCGCCTTCTCACGCACAGGGGCGCAATGGCAGATTGCGGAGTACCAGCTGTTCACAGTGACCGGATCGCTCAGGATTTCCACCTGATTCCCTATTCTCCGCCCCTCCGGGCAGCACTGAAGAACGTCTGTTGTCTATCTGATTGTAATAAAAAGCAGAGGCGCTGTCAATGCAGTGCCTCTGCCCGCTTCCTCGTTGCATAACGGCAGCCGGCCGCGTTCCGCCCGGATGCCGTGAATTGTTTTATTTCTGCGCCGCCAGCTTTTCCGCCTTCATTTCCTGCAGGAAAGAGACGAGTCCTTCCGTGCAGTTCGATTTGCTCACGATGATCCCGCTGTTCGCGGCCAGCATCAGATAGAAATTGGTCGGTGTCTCGAGGATGTCCAGGATGTCCGTATAGGGGAAGTCCTTCCTGCCGTCCTCATTTTCCGTGACCAGATGATCCTCGTAGAACTGAAGGTGATTGGTCAGAGCCCTGCCGCTCTTTCCGCTGGCGAAAATGCGCTTCAGCTGCTTCCGGCGGGCCGTCCGG
Organism: uncultured Eubacteriales bacterium; assembly: GCA_900320575.1. GTDB lineage: Bacteria > Bacillota > Clostridia > Lachnospirales > Lachnospiraceae > Chordicoccus. The sequence continues at coordinate 582 of ONST01000206.1, read as the reverse complement.
AACCAGATCGGATAGGAGACCGCGGCCACGAGAACGATCCCGCCCATGATGAACCGGCCCATCCAGAACCAGACCGCGGAGAGCATCAGGAGCAGTACGCTTAAAATGATGATCAGCACCTTGCTCTTCTTCCGGCTGTTGGTCACCGCGTCCGCATAGCGAAGGTATTCCTCCTCCGTCATGGTCATTTCCGTTGTATATTTCGGTTCCATACGTCCCCCTTCAGTAGACCGTCTCCGGCTGTTCCGTGATCCCGTATTCCTCCATGAACGCCTGAAGATCCGCGTCCGAGCGGATCAGCATGACTTCCTCGAACCGTCCGGTCTTCCGGTCCTGAAAGCCGGCGGTCTTCTCTCCGGTGCAGATGCTGGAGCGGACGGCCGGCACAAGACGCTCCCGGTCATAGTCTTTCGTGACCTGCTTCTTCTTAAAAAACAGCATGGCGGCTCCTTTCGCATTCCCTGTAGCACCATCATAAGATAGCAGGACCAAACGGTCAATACGAATTGAATCAGGAATCTGCGGGCCTTGTTGAGATTGTTCGGCGGCAGATAGTTCCGGCCGTACGCAGCCATGCATCCT
>ONST01000152.1 GCA_900320575.1 uncultured Eubacteriales bacterium | reverse complement strand
GTAATTTTCCGACTCTGTTCGAACCGGAGTGTTCCCGCCTTACTCAACCTGGCTTTCTGCACCGCCTGCTTTTTAGGAGGCGGACGCTCTATCCTGCTGAGCTACAGAAACATCTTCAGTTTTTCCCGTATTTTCAAGGTTTCTGACCTTGGAGGACCGGGCCCCTCGCGAGCAGATCATCTAATGATCCGGCTGCATTTCTGCTAATTTTGTTGTGCCTTACTGTGCCATCTAATATAGTTGAGTCCTGCAGCCGTCCAGTCTTAATAGCTCATCCTGTTTTCCGACTTTCTCTCCGGCGGGCGTTGACCTACCGCTTAGGAGGCGGACGCTCTATCCTGCTGAGCTACAGAAACAAATTCAATATCCGGCTTCTATCTTACTATGGAGGCGCCGAATTTGCAATTGATTTTTGTGAACGGGCGAGGCAGGCCGGTCATGCCGCGCGAAGGAACGGGAGCGCCCGCTTATGCTGCGGAGGTTTCAGCCGGAGCCGAAAGGATGTGAAGAAAATACAGAAGATTCGTGCAACGGGACTTAAATGATGATATAATAAGAAAGAAGCAAGATTCAGGACGTTCATTTTCCGGATAACGTCCTGAATCGTGTTTTCCGGAAATTTCTGTTTTGATGGAGGGATCAATATGGAACGACTGTTCAAACTGAAAGAGCACGGGACGACCGTGCGCACAGAGCTTATTGCCGGGACGACGACGTTCCTGGCGATGGCTTACATTCTGGCGGTGAACCCGAACATTCTGGGAACTGTCATGAACGCCAACGGCGTGTTCGTCGCGACTGCCCTGGCGTCGGCCCTGGCGACGTTCCTTATGGCGTTCCTCGCCAATTATCCGATCGCGCTGTCGGCGGGCCTCGGTCTCAATGCCTACTTCGCGTATACGGTCTGTCTTGGCGAGCTGGGCGATTCCATGGGCGACCAGGCCTTTACCGTGGCGCTGACCGCGGTCTTCGTGGAGGGCGTTATTTTCATCCTGCTCTCGGTACTGAAGGTGAGAGAACAGCTGGTCAACGGGATCCCGGCGAACCTGAAGCTCGGGATCACCGCCGGTATCGGCCTTTTCGTGGCGTTCATCGGCATGCAGGGCGCAGGGCTCATCGTAAATTCCGACGCCACGCTGGTGGATCTGGGCAGCTTCCGTTCTCCGCAGATGGTGCTCTGCCTGATCGGCCTTCTGATCACCATCGTACTGGTGCATTTCCAGATCAAGGGCGCCGTGCTGATCGGTATTATCGCGACCTGGCTGCTGGGCATGCTGGCACAGGGCATCGGCTGGTATGTGGTGGATGTGGAAAACGGCGTTTACAGCCTGATCCCGTCCAGCATCGTGAGCCTGGATTTCAGCGGACTGAAGGATACCGCCTTTAAGTTCAATTTCGGCTGGGCGTTCTCGAATTTCCTGCAGTTCGTCGCGATCGTCGTGTCCTTCCTCTATGTGGACCTGTTCGATACCGTCGGCACGGTCGTCGGCGTGGCGTCCAAGGCGGATCTGCTTGACGAAGACGGAAAGCTTCCGCGGGCCGGGAAGGTGCTCCTGGCGGACGCGATCGGCACGACAGCGGGTGCCTGCCTGGGAACCTCCACGATCACATCCTTCGTGGAATCCACTGCCGGCGTCGCCGCAGGCGGCCGGACCGGCCTGACGGCTCTGACGACGGGCGTATGGTTCCTGCTGGCCCTGATCTTCAGCCCGATCTTCCTGGCGATCCCGTCCTTCGCGACCGCTCCGGCACTCATTTACGTGGGAATGCTGATGCTCTCGTCTGTGACGAAAATGAAGTTCGACGGGGATCTTGCGGACGCTGTGGGCGGTTATCTCGCGGTCGTGATCATGCCGCTGAGCTATTCGATCGCGACGGGCATCATGTTCGCCATGATGTTCTGGGTGCTGATCAAGGTCTGCACCGGAAAGTCGAAGGACGTCTCTCCGGTCATGTGGGTGATATTCGCGATCTTTGCGCTGCGTATCCTCGCGCTGGTGACCAGTTTTTCGTAAAGAGTTCCGTCTGATCTGCATTCCGGAAGCTTTGGCGGAGCAGTTGCAAATCGGTGTCCCGGGTGCTATAATCAAGCGTCGGCAGACATAAGCGGGGCGCGTTTTTTTGCAGCGCGCGGGACATCGATCCATAAAAACGGAGGAGCAGCGATTCTATGAGCCGTCATCACCGGAAGAAAAAGAAAGGAAGGGGACATACGATCGCCATCGGCGCGCTGTTCGTAGCGGAGATCGCGATCATACTGATCATCGTTTTCTTCTTTATTGTACAGGGCCTGCTGGGAAAGCTGAAGCGGGTGAATACGACGCCGGAAGACGTCGTAGCCGCCTCGGACGAGACCTTTGAGACAGACAGCGACGCCGGAGAGGACACGGTGTCTCCGGACGATCTGTCCTTTGACGCGGATATCGAGGTCATGAGCGACGACGAGGTGCGGAACCTTCTGCTGATCGGACAGGACCGGCGGGAGGGCGAAGGCCGGCAGCGCTCGGATACCATGATCATCTGCAGCATCAATACCAGGGACAGCACCCTGACGCTGACCTCTCTGATGCGGGATATGTACGTGCCGATCCCGGATTACAGCCCGAACCGGATCAACGCCGCCTATGTTTTCGGCGGCATGGACCTTCTGGACCGGGTCATTGAAGAAAACTTCGGCATCCATATCGACGGCAATATCGAAGTGGACTTTGACGGGTTCCTGAATTCCCTGGCTTACATCGGAGACCTGGAGCTTGAACTGACGGAAGAGGAAGCCGAATATCTGAACGGCGGCGACTGGGAAGACCAGGGCGGAGATTCCTCCGACTGGGAGCTCCATGAGGGCATGAACGTCATGACGCCGGACCAGGTCCTGGCATACGCCCGGACGCGGAAGGTCGGCAAGTCCGATTACGACCGGACCGAGCGGCAGCGGACCGTGATGATGGCGGCCTTTGACAAGGTGAAGGACAGCTCCCTGCCGGAGCAGCTCTCGATCGCCAATAAGATCCTGCCGAATCTGGTGACGGATATGAGCGACAACGAGGTGCTCGGATATGTGACGACGGTCGCTACGCACGATCTCGGGGAGATCAAGAGCTACCGGGTGCCGGTGGACGGTACGTTCCGGAGCGAGACGATCAAGAAAATGGCGGTGCTGGTGCCGGATCTGGCGGAGAACAGCGCCTATCTCGAAGCTTTCATTTACCGGGACGGGCCGAAGTACGCGGAAGT
>ONST01000095.1 GCA_900320575.1 uncultured Eubacteriales bacterium | reverse complement strand
TCGAACTTCAGCGGCACATAATTGTATTTCAGCATGGTGGTGCTGAGATAGATCGCATTGCCCTTCCTGCCCATGGCGGAGGTGAAGGGATCCATGATCCCCACCGGAACGCCGATAAAGGTCTGCTCCGCCTTCATCGCGGCCTTCGCCAGATCGATATCCGTCAGTTCTGACATCCCGAAGCACTCCCGGATCATCAGGGCCGTCAGCACCTCGATGGCCGCCGAAGTCCCCAGGCCCGCGCCGATCGGCATGTCCGCGATATAGTAGAGGTCCAGGCCGAAGGGCGGCGCGGTCCCCTGCTTCATGAACTGCACAAAAACGCCTACCGGGTAGTTGACCCAGTGCACGTCATGCCGGTACTGGAGATCGTCGAGAGACTGTTCCACGATCCCGGACGTCCTCCGGTCCTCCGAAAAGAAGCGGATCAGCCGGTCCTCCCGGATCCGGGCCGCCCCGTAGATCCCGAAGGTCAGCGCGCAGGGAAAGACATGGCCGCCGTTGTAGTCCGTGTGGCCGCCGATCAGGTTGATCCTTCCCGGCGCGAAAAAGGTGCGGATCCCCTCACCGGAGCCGCCGTAGACCGCTGTAAAATTCGTACGGAGTTCTTCTGCAAGCATAAATCACCACGATGTCAGACCGTCAGGCTTCTTCGCGTCCGCCTTTTCGGAAGACCGCTCTCCCGGAAGCGCAAACGCTTTCAACGTAATTTTACTAGGTAAGTTATACAAATGCAACCTCTGAAAACACATTTTCTGTGTGCAAATTATTAAAAGATTATAACGTGAAACAGCTGCGCTCATGAAGCACTAGCCGCTCAATGACCGTTGGCCGTCGAATGGGCGCTCCTGCAGGCACGGCGCCCGCTCTCCGGCCTTATCGCGCCTCTCGCGCAAAAAAGCACGCAGAAGACGTCCGTCTTCCTGCGTGCTTCTAATCTTCTTTTGTTCCGATGCCGGATCCCGCTTACGGGGCAGTGGATTCCGCTGCAGATTCCGCTGCAGATTCTGCAGTGCTTTCCGCTGTGCTTTCCGCAGCGGACGCCGCGTCTTCCGGCGTCTCCGCCTGGGATTCCGCCTCTTCCGAGACGATCTGCACGATATTGCTGTCCGTGATGGTGACCTCAGCCCAGACGTCCTCCTTCAGCTCGATGGACGCCTCGCCTTTCCAGCCCTCGACGACCTCACTGAAATGATCGCTCTTGCGGGTATTGAGGATCGTCGCCCGCTTGCTCTCGGTCAGCTCCGCGTCGTTTGTGGAATCCAGCCGGATGACGTAGTAGGATCTGCCGGCGGAGCTCTCCACCACGTGATCCACGACCTCGCCGTCCTTTAAGCCCTGCACGGCCGCCACCAGGTTCTCATCGAGGTAGGTGTCCGTGATATCATTCGTCGAGAACTGGCCGGTGGAAGCGCCGTAGGTCTCGCCGACTTCCTTTGCCAGCGCGTCGATATCCGCAGAAGCCGGATCCGCCTCCGCGGCAAGCTTCGCGAGGATCGCCTCCGCGTCCGCCTTCCGCTGCAGGTTGGTCTCGGACTCCTTGTCGATCTCGGTGTCCTCCAGCTCCTCGGAGGCCGTCTCGTCGTTGGCCTTCGTGAGCATCGGGACCGTCACGAAGGTGACCTTCGACTGCTGCGCCTCGGCGTCATCCACGTTCTGGTCGACCTCATCGCCGATCGGCGTCATCATCTTGCTCTGGATAGTCTGCAGCTCCATGAGCCTTGCGACGTCCTCTTTGGAAGCGCCGATCCGGCCGCGGGTCTCCTCGTCGTTCTTGTCGACGTAGTCCTGCGCCGCCGCCTCGATGGCTGCTTTCTCCTCATCGGTCAGGGAGACGCCGTAATCCGCGGCGTGCTGCTCGAGCAGCAGCATCTCCGTCACACTGTCCGCGATCTGTTCCTTCATGGATTCGCCAACCGTCTTCCCCTCGGAATCGGCGACCGTGTCGAAGATCTCGCCGGTCATGCCGTACATCGCGTAATAGGAAGCGGTCATCGCCTGCTGGAACTTCGCGTAGAAGCTCATGGTCCCCAGGGTCACTTCCTGGCCGTTCACCACGAGAGCGGTGCGGGTGCCGTCCAGCTTCGGGGCGGAGGCTCCGCAGCCCGCCAGCATGCCGGCCGTCAGCGCCGCGGCGATCCCTGCGGCGAGTGTCTTTTTGAAAACTGATCTCATAATCAGATGCTCCTTCCTTGGCTGATCAATAACCGAGAAAATATTATACGCCTTTTGTCAGGCGCCTGCAAGTTCCATTGCGAAGGATTTGAGCGCTGGAATCATTTTTTCCGGCTCGCGGTCCCCGTGATAGCGGAAGAAGGTCTCATTTTCAAAGGGATGGATCGTAAAATCCCCCAGGTGCTTCGCGAGGACGTCCGGGATCCGCGCCGTATCGAAGGAGGGATCCTTCCGGACCGTGAGCTTCACCTCGGAGCGGAGCTCCTTGATCTCCGTGATCGAAGCCCTGTGGGCGTACGCCTTCAGATCCGCGATCAGCAGCAGGTTCTGCACCGGCTGCGGCAGCACGCCGAAGCGGTCCATGAGCTCGTTGGAGATCTCCTCATAATCCTCATCCGAGGAAATGCCGGCGATCCGCTTGTAAAAATCCAGCTTCTGGAACTCGTTCGGGACGTAGCGGTCGGGAATGAAGGCGTCCATCGACAGGTCGACGACGGTCTCGAAATCCTCTTCCGGCGCTTCTCCCTTCACCTCCTGCACCGCCTCTGTAAGCAGCTTGCAGTAGAGGTCGTAGCCCACGGCGTCCATGTGGCCGTGCTGCTCGGCGCCCAGAAGATTCCCCGCCCCGCGGATCTCCAGGTCCCGCATCGCGATCTTGAAGCCGCTGCCCAGCTCCGTGAACTCGCGGATCGCCGACAGGCGCTTTTCCGCCACTTCCGGCAGCAGCTTGTCCTTCCGGTACATGAGAAATGCGTACGCGGTGCGGTTGGAGCGTCCGACGCGGCCCCGCAGCTGATAGAGCTGGGAGAGGCCCATTTTATCGGCGTCATGGATGATCATGGTGTTGACGTTCGCGATATCGAGGCCCGTCTCGATGATCGTGGTGGTCACCAGCACGTCGATCTCCCCATTGATAAAGGAGACCATGATCTGCTCGAGCTCCGCCTCCTTCATCTGCCCGTGGGCGTAGGCGATCCGCGCCTCCGGCACCATGTTTTGGAGGCGGGAGGCCATGTCCGCGATGTCGCGCACCCGGTTGTAGACGTAGTAGACCTGCCCGCCCCGGGCCAGTTCCCGGCAGACCGCCTCGCGCACCAGCTCCGGATTGAATTCCATCACGTAGGTCTGGATCGGGACGCGGTCCTGCGGCGGCTCCTCGAGGATCGACATATCGCGGATCCCGATGAGGCTCATGTGCAGCGTCCGCGGGATCGGCGTCGCGGTCAGCGTCAGCACGTCCACGTTTCTGCGCAGCTCCTTGATCTTCTCCTTGGCGGTCACGCCGAACCGCTGCTCCTCGTCGATGATGAGGAGGCCCAGATTCTTAAAGGAGACGTCCTTCGAGAGCAGGCGGTGGGTGCCGATGACGATGTCCACGGCGCCGCTCTTCAGATCCCGGATCGTCTTCTCCTGCTGGGCAGGCGTCCGGAAGCGGCAGAGCAGGTCCACCCGCACCGGGAAATCCTTCATCCGCTGGGCGAAGGTATTGAAATGCTGCTGTGCGAGGATCGTCGTGGGCACCAGATACACCACCTGCCGGTCCTCCTGCACCGCCTTGAAGGCCGCACGCAGGGCGATCTCGGTCTTGCCGTAGCCCACGTCGCCGCAGATCAGCCGGTCCATGATCTTCCGGCTCTCCATATCCCGCTTGGTGTCCTCGATGGCCAGCAGCTGGTCCTCGGTCTCCTCGTAGGGGAAGAGTTCCTCGAACTCCTTCTGCCACTCGGTATCCGGCCCGCAGACGTAGCCGTCCTTCTGCTGGCGGGAGGCGTAGAGCTTCACCAGATCCTTCGCGATGGAGCGGACGGACTTCTTCACCCTCGCCCGCGTCTTCTGCCAGGCCTCGCCGCCCAGACGGTTCAGCTTCGGAGGCGTTCCGTCGGCATCCTGGGAGGCGTACTTCTGCAGGCGGTCCAGCTGGGTCGCCAGGATGTAGAGGTTGCTTCCCTTGTATTCGAGCTTGATATAATCCTTCAGGACGTGATCGACCTCGACCTTCTCGATCCCCCGGTAAATGCCCAGGCCGTGGTTCTCGTGCACGACGTAGTCTCCCACGTGCAGTTCCGAAAAGCTGGCGATCTTCTGGCCGCTGTAGTTCTTCTTCCGGCGCACGGTGCGCTTCTTCTCCCCGAAGATATCCGTATCGGAAATGAAGGCGCAGCGGATGAGCGGATACTCGAACCCGCGGCTCACGTGGCCGTACAGCACTGCCGCCTGGCCGCCCTCAAGGACCAGATCCGTATTTTCCGTATAAAATGCGGAGACCCCGTTGTCCGTCAGATCCCTCGCGAGGCGCTTCGCCCGCGTGTGGGAGCCGGACAGAAGGACGACCCGGTAATTGCGCTCCCTGTATTTTTTCAGATCCGAAAGGAGCATCTCGAAGCTGGAATTATAGGCGTTCACGGCCTGCACCTGCAGCGAGCAGGTATCGGCGACCGCAAAGCCCTCCGGCTTCATCTCCAGCATCGACAGCGCGACGCACCGCCTCCGGTTCAGCTGCGCCAGCACCGAAGAGGCAGAGGCGATCTCCGGCATTTCCTCCTTATTATATGTTCCCTGGGCGATGCGGTTCTTCACGCTCTCGCGGAATTCCTCCTCCACGGCGTTCATCGCCTCGCGGATGCGCCCGGGCAGATCCAGGAAAAAGACGCACTTTTCCCCGGAGAACCACTCGAGGAGCCCGCCGGTCTGCCCCAGATTGTCCCTGGCCGGATAGACCGCGAGCTGGGAGATCTCCTCCACCGAGCGCTGGGATTCCGGATCGAAGGTCCGCATAGAATCGATCTCGTCCCCGAAAAATTCCACCCGCACCGGCCGCTCCTCCGTGAGGGCCCACAGATCCATGATATCCCCGCGGAAGGCGAACTGGCCCGGGAGCGTGACTTCGGCGCAGCGCTCGTATCCGAGAAGGACGAGGCTCTTTTTCAGTTCCTCGAAGTCGAACTCCTCCCCGCTCTCGAGAAAGAGGATCTGCCGGTCCATCTCGTCGGGCGTCGTCACCCGGTCCATGAGCGCCGGCGCCGGAAGGACGGTCACGGTGTGTTTCTTCTCAAAAAGGGAGCGGAACACTGCCATGCGCTGCTGGTCCAGCAGGTTGCTGGCCACATCCGCCTGGTAGAAGAGCAGGTCCTTCGCGGGGTACAGCTGCGTATCCGGCTCATAGAACCGCAGATTCTCGCTGAAGGTCTTCGCGGTCAGATCATTTTCCGTGATCACCACCACCGAAGGCGCGTCGTACGCGAGCCCGTAAATGAGCTGCGCCTTCTGCGCCTCCACGCAGCCCGTCACGGACAGCACGCCGCAAAGCGTCCGCATCCGTTCCCTTAGCGTATGGTACTCCGCCATCTCGCGGAGCATCGAAAGAACCAGTTCCATCTGTCAGTCCTGCCTGTTATACGTGTTCATGGCCGCGTCCGCGCCGTCGCGCACGACGCACACGGCCGCCTTCGCCGCCCGGTCGAGGGCATCGTCCGCCTTCTCCCGGTCTTCCTTCGAGAAACGGCTCAGGACCCAGTCCGCCAGGTCCCAGCCGGCCGGCTTCGCGCCGGTCCCCACCCGGATGCGGACAAATTCGTCCGTTCCCAGCCGGGAAATGATATGCTTGAGGCCGTTCTGGCCGCCCGCGCTTCCCTTTTTGCGGATGCGGAGCCTTCCGGGCTCAAGATCGATGTCGTCGCTGATGACGATCAGCTCCTTTGCCGGGTCGATCTTGTAAAAATCCACCAGTTCCCGTACCGAATCGCCGCTCAGGTTCATATAGGTAAGGGGCTTTGCCAGCACCACCTTCTCGGACCCGATGCGGCCGGTCCCCACAAGAGCGTGGAACTTCCGCACCGCATTCGGCGCGTCGCACAGCTCCACGAGCCGGTCGACGGCGTCGAAGCCCATGTTGTGCCGCGTCCCCTCGTACTGTCTGCCGGGATTGCCCAGCCCCACAATGATATACATAAATCTGCCTCCTGCCCTTTTTTCCTTCCGGGCCGCGCAAAGAGCCGCGTCCGAAGTGGAGGCGCGGTATCTGCTGCGTTCCCTCATTATAGCGGGAGCATTTTGCAAATGCAACGGCAAAATCTCCGCAGATGCCCGCGAAAAGCCCCCTGCCGCATTCTTAACTCCTGCTTAAGAGCCTTTCGCCCCGGTTGAATTTCACAGGCGGGAACGGTATAATTACGGTGTCGCCGGGATCAACGCCTGCTCCGCGCAAGGCCTGCGGTCCGCTTTTCTTCTATCTATACAGGAACCGACCACTATGAAACGTTCAACGGACCGCAGTTCCGTACCGAAGATCACAAAGACCTCCCTCGCCTCCTTCCGCAGCCGCTATCTGAGCCGCTCCGGCCTCCCCGGCCGCACGCGGGTCCGCACAGACAGCAAAAGCGGCGAACGGATCTACGAAAAGAGGGAGGATTATCTCTCCCGGGGACTCACGGACCGGGAAGTCCGCCGGCGCATCGAGGACGGAGCCGTGAACAAAAGCGCCTCCTCCCGCACCCGGACCACCGGCCAGATCATCCGGGCCCATACCCTCACCTATTTCAACCTGCTGAACCTTTTGCTGGGGCTCCTCATTTTCCTCACCGGGCAGTACAAGAACATGCTCTTTCTGGGCGTGATCATCTGCAATTCCGGCATCGGCATCTTCCAGGAACTGAAGGTCAAGTCCCTGATCGACAAGCTTTCCGTCATCACCGCCTCCCGCGCGTCCGTGCTCCGGAACGGGCGCACGCAGACCATCCCGGTGGAGGAGCTGGTGACCGACGATATCATCTTTCTCCGCACCGGCGACCAGGTCGTCACCGACGGAACGGTGCTGTCGGCCACCGGCCTGGAGCTCAACGAATCCATGCTCACCGGCGAGTCGAAGCCGGTCCGGAAAGAGCCGGGCGATCCCGTCCTCTCCGGCAGCTTCGTCACCTCCGGGACCGGCCGCATGGCCGCGGAAAAGGTCGGAGATGCCTGCTATGCCGCGCAGCTCACGGAAAAGGCGCAGACAAGAAAGCGGGCCTCCTCCGAGATGCAGCGCTCCATCGGCCGCATCATCCGCGCAGTCTCGGTCCTGATCATTCCGGTCGGGCTCCTGCTCTTCCGGAGCCAGTACCAGGCAAATGAAAATCTCCCGGACGCCGTGGTCCGCACCGTTTCCGGCATCATCGGCATGATCCCCGAGGGGCTGGTGCTCCTCACCTCGGTCTCCTTTATCCTCGGCGTCGGCCGCCTGGCGAAAAAGCGCGCCCTCGTTCAGGAAATGGAGGCCATCGAGTCCCTGGCCCGCATCGACATTCTCTGCACGGACAAGACCGGTACCATTACCACCGGCCAGCTGCAGGTGAAAAAGCTGCTCCCCGCGGAGCGCCTGAACGAGGCTGCGCTGACACAGATCCTCCGGAACCTGAACGGGGCCTTCGACGACACCAACGCGACGCAGGAGGCGCTGGAGGCGGCTTACGGAAGGGAAGGCGGCTGGGAAGCCGTGGAAAAGATCCCCTTCTCCTCCTCCCGCAAGTTCCGCGCCTGTTCCTTCCGGAATCACGGCGCCTACATCCTCGGCGCGCCGTCCATGCTCGCGCCGAAGGACGCGCATTTCCGCGACATGATCACGGAAGATCTGAAGGCAGGCCGGCGGGTCCTCCTTCTCGGGCGCATCCCGCGCCTTTCCGCCGAGACCGGCAGCATCGGAGCGGTCACGCCGCTCGCGGCAGTCGTGCTCTCCGACGTCATCAAGGAGGAGGCAAAAGAGACCTTCCGCTATTTCGCGGACCAGCACGTCGGCATCCGCGTACTCTCCGGCGACGACCCGGTGACAGTCTCCGCCGTGGCGGCCGAGGCGGGCATCGAGGGCGCGGAGCGGTATGTGGACGCCTCCACGCTGCCGGACAATCCGATCCAGCTCGCCCAGGAGATCGAAAAATACACCATTTTCGGGCGCGTGCTTCCCGAGCAGAAGCAGGCCTTCGTCGCCGCCTGGCAGCGCCTGGGCCACACGGTGGCCATGGTGGGCGACGGCGTCAACGACGTGCTGGCGATCAAGGACGCGGACTGCGGCATCGCCATGGCGAACGGATCCGAGGCGGCCCGCGGCGCCGCCCACATCGTGCTGATGGACTCCGACTTCGCGGCCATGAAGGACATCGTCCGCGAGGGAAAGACCATCATTTCCAATATTGAGCGGGTCAGTTCCCTGTATCTGACGAAGACGATCTACTCTTCGCTGCTGTGCGTGCTCTTCATCCTGCTGCAGAGGGTCTACCCCTGGACGACGCTGCAGATGGGGCTCATCAATATGACCGGAATCGGCATACCCAGCTTCCTGCTGGCGCTGGAGCAGAACGACGAGGTCACGAGCGGAGGCTTCCTCCGCCACGTGCTGAAGACCGCCCTGCCCTCGGCGCTCACCATGACGGCCGTCATGCTGTTCGTCCAGGTCCTCAGTGCCCTTTTCCGCTGGGACGCGGAGCTCTCCTCGATGTTCTCCCTGATCCTGGCCGGGTTCGTGGCGCTCCTCGTCGTGATCTCCGTGAGCTGGCGCCTCAACCGCTACCGGCAGGCCGTGCTCGGGCTGTGCGCGGGGATCTTCCTGGCCGCCATTCTCTTCCTGCCCCGCTTCTACGAGATCCGGCCCGTCTGGACCTGGTGGTCGCTGCTGCTCGTCCCGCTTCTCATCGGGACCCTTCTCCTCATCTACGGAATGAGCCGCCTGACCAACCGCTTCATGGACCGCTTCTACCGGAAGCAGGCGGAGCGCCAAAAAAGGCGCGGGGTCTTCTGAAGCATCGGAAGATCTTCGCACCTTGTCCGGACAAATATTAAAAATATTAAAAAATACTATGTTAAAACAGGGGGAAATCTGCTATACTATCTTCCGGGAAGGGAGTTTCATCCCGACTCACCCAGATCCCGGTACATTTCATTTCCCTGGCTCATTTGTATCGAATACGGATCTGAAAAAGGGCTCCGGCGCAATGCCGGAGCCTTGTTTTTTCCGTTATTCTTCTTCCGGATCGTCGTAGGAGAACACCGCGCAGCCGTAAGCCGGAAGCGGGAACGCGATGTGGTACGGCTTGCCGTCGCACTCGCCGTCCTCCGCCTTCCAGACGGTCTTCGCGATGCGGGTCGTGCCGCCGAACTTCGGATCCATGGAGTTGAGGATCAGGCGATACTTCGTCTTCGCAAAGCAGCCCACGCAGTAGTCGGAGCGCTCCATCGGCGTCATATTGAGTACGAAGAGCAGGTTCTTCCTGCCGTCCGGGGATCTGCGCACGAAGCTGTAAATGCTTCGCGTCGCGTCGTCGGCGTTGATCCACTGGAAGCCGTTGGGATCGTAATCGGTCGCGTAGAGCGCCGGATACTTTCCGTACATCTTCCACAGCGCCTTCACATAGTCCTTCAACTGGCGGTTGAGCTCCGTATCCAGCAGATACCAGTCGAGCTCGCGCTCCTCGCTCCATTCCCGCTGCTGGCCGAATTCCTGGCCCATGAACAGGAGCTTCTTGCCCGGATGGCCCGCCATATAGGTGTAGGCGGCGCGGAGATTCGAGAACTTGTCCTCGTAGATGCCCGGCATCTTGCTCCACATGGAGCACTTCAGATGCACCACCTCGTCGTGGGAGAGCACCAGCACGTACTTCTCGCTGTAGGCATAGGAGGTGGAGAAGGTCATCTTGTAGTGGTTTCCCTTGCGGAAGAAGGGATCCAGCTTCATGTATTCGAGGAAATCGTTCATCCAGCCCATGTTCCACTTCAACGTGAAACCGAGGCCGCCCTCTTTTTCGACGTCGCCGGTGACCTTCGGCCAGGCCGTGGACTCCTCGGCGATCGTGACCGCGCCGGGATTCCGGCCGCGGAGCAGGGTGTTCAGGTGCTTGAAGAGCTCGATGGCCTCGAGGTTTTTATTTTCCCCGTACTTATTGGCCACCCACTGGCCGTCCTCCTTGCCGTAATCGAGATACAGCATGGAAGCCACCGCGTCCACGCGGAGACCGTCGCAGTGGAAATGCTCCACCCAGTACAGCGCGTTCGCCAGCAGGAAATTCTTCACCTCCGGACGTCCGTAATTGAAGATCTTCGTGCCCCACTGCGGGTGCTCGCCCTGCCGCGGATCCTGGTGCTCGTAGAGCGCGCTGCCGTCGAAATCCGCAAGGCCGCAGGCATCCTTCGGGAAATGCGCCGGCACCCAGTCAAGGATGACGCCGATGCCCTTCCGGTGAAGGTAATTGACCATATACTGGAAATCCTCCGGCGTCCCGTAACGGGAGGTCGGGGCGTAATAACCGGTCACCTGGTAGCCCCAGGAGCCGTCGAAGGGGTGCTCCGCGATGCCCATCAGCTCAATGTGGGTGTAGCCGAGATCCTTCACGTAATCCGCGATCCGCTCCGCGAACTCGCGGTAGGTATAATAGCCCGCCTCGCGGCCGTCGCACTCCGGATGCTTCATCCAGGAACCCGGATGGCACTCGTAGATCACCATCGGATCGGTGTCCACATTGAAGGAGCGGCGCTTCTTCATCCAGGCGCTGTCCGTCCACTTCAGGTTCATGATATCCCGGACGACAGACGCCGTGCCCGGACGCAGCTCCGCGGAAGCCCCGAAGGGATCCGCCTTGTAGAGCTCCTGCCCCTCGTAGCCGATGAGAAAGAACTTATACAGATCGCCGACCTTCACACCGGGAATAAAGGTCTGCCAGACGCCGATCGCGTCCTTGTCCACGATCCGGTTCGCCTGCGTGTCCCAGCCGTTGAAATCGCCGATCACGGAGACGCTCCTCGCGTTCGGTGCCCAGACGGCAAAATAGACGCCGGACACCCCATCGATCTCCGTGGGATGGGCTCCCAGCTTCTTATAGAGATCATAATGCGTGGCATGGCCGAACAGATGCTGGTCGAGCTCTGTAAATTCGTACTGATTCTTCATATGCAACCCCCGTATCAGCGGTATTTTTCCATCCCTCTTATTATACGCCAGATGCCCGGTAAAAGTAAAGGGGAACGCGTCCGGCGGGGCCCGCCGCTGCTGCCCGGTGACCGTCAGCCGCCGAATGCGCATTCGTGCAGGCACGATGCGCTCTCCGGCTTTATCGCGCAAAAGGACCGGCCCGCAGGCCGGTCCTTTCTGTACAGTTTTGGAAAACAGCGGTACTTTACGCAGCGCCGCCGGCGACAGAGCCGATCACGGCGAGGACGCCGAGAACGGTGCCGATGATGCACCAGAGCTTCGCGTTCTTGATCTTCTGCTGCTGTTCCTCGACAGACATCGCCTTGTTGATATTCAGGGTATTGACCAGGGCAACGATGCCGGGGATCGTGCACAGAAGGATCGTGATGATCGACCACGCGATCAGGCCGCCGGTAGAGACCGGAGCGACCGGCTGCGGGGTGTAGACCGGAGCCGCGTAGGGCTGCTGGACCGGCTGCTGGGCCGGCTGCTGATAGGTCTGCTGAACCGGCTGCTGCGGGATCTGGCTGTCCGCGGGGACCTCAAAACCGTTGTTTTCAGGCTGCTGCATGGAAGCAGCCGCGTTCAGGGCCGTGCCGCAGTAGGTGCAGGCCGGGCTGTTATCAGGAACAAATGCTCCACAGGTTGGACAGGTTGCCATAATTCTTTCCTCCTCATTGGATGTATGCTCTAAACGGCCTTGCATGCAGCCGCCAGATTCAATAATAACAGATTTCCGCTCCGCGCCCTTCAGTGCGGCAGGACGGGCGGCGCAAGAAACGCGAACATCGGCAGATTCCGCAGGATCCAGAACCCCAGAATGATCCCGATCAGGATCTTCAGCGTCCGCTGGGACACGTACACCGGCCGGAATCCAAGAAACGGGAACACGACGCGCAGATACTCATGGGTCCCCACAAAGAGCGCCGGGATCCCCAGCGGAAGCAGCAGCGCGTTGCAGGACATCACCCAGCGGAGCGAACGCCCGCGCAGAAATCCGCTGACCGCGCGCCCGGTTCCGCAGCCCGGACAGTAGAGGCCGGTCAGATTGTGGAACAGGCACAGGTTTCCGTGGGTACCATACCTCGCGTAGAGCAACGCCAGCGCGGCACAGAACGGGAAGAAGAGCCCGATTCCGATCCGCTTCCAGAGAGGCAGCGGCTGTTGTTCCTCCTTCAATCACACTCCTCCACT
>ONST01000050.1 GCA_900320575.1 uncultured Eubacteriales bacterium | reverse complement strand
TCGTTATTCTTTTTGTGCATATCGTGCCGATGGCGATGACCTATCTCTTTCTGCAGCTGCTGCCGCTCTTCGCCTTTCTGTGGAGCTTTTTCGGCTTCGCTGCGGTGAGCGGGGTGACCGTGAGCCTGCTGCTCCGGGAGTTCCGCCCGTATCTGAAGAAGGATCCGGCGGCGGAGGAGCAGGAGGAGGAAGAGCCGCCCAAGTCGGAGGCGGAGATCCTTCAGGAAATGGAAAAACTTGGAATGTGACAGCAAAGGGGGGGAGAACATGGACCGCTATGCGATCGTGAAACAGAGAAAGGAACTGAAAAAATGCGCCCATAAGACGGTGAAGAGCCACTACATGCTGCTGGTCTTTCTGACGCTGCTGCTGGCGTTCTTCGGGACGGAATTTACCGATTCCGTCTCGGGCCTCAAAGACCACGGCTCCCTGAATGCCGTCATCTACGGGAAGGAGGAGGAACCGGCCGCTCAGGAGGCGGATGTCTCTCTTTCTGAAGGAAGTACGGGGAAAACGGCGCCTCTTGAAGAGATCCTCGACGAGATCTTCCTCGGCAATCTGCGGGGCGGGCAGGAGAAATCCGAGCAGCTCGCGGAGGATCTGAGCGAGACCGCCTCTGACAGCGCGGCATTCGGGCGCACGAACGGGATCTTTGCGGAGCTCGTCAATAATTTCTTCTCCGGCAAGCTCTATATGGAGATCGCGCGCTTTCTGTACAGCGTCACGAAGTCGGAGACCGCCGTGGGCGTGATCTTCCTGCTCGCGATCGGCGCGTTTTATCTCCTGTTCTACATTTTCTTCCAGAGCGTGCTCTCGGCAGCCGTCCGGCGGCTGTTTCTCGAGGCGCGGGTCTACGAACAGGTCGAGTTCTCGGATATCCTGCATTTCCCAGCGGTGAAGCGCTGGAGGAGGGCGGCGCTTACGACCTTCCTCACGGACGTGCGCACGATCCTGTGGTGGCTGACCATTATCGGCGGCCCGGTTAAGACCTGCTCCTATTTCTGCGTGCCCTTTATCGTGGCGGAGAACCCCGATCTCAGGCCCCGGGAGGCGATCCGGCTCTCCCGGAAAATGATGGACGGCCACAAGTGGGAGTATTTCCTCTTTTCGCTCTCCTTTATCCTCTGGTATCTGCTGGGAACGGTGACGCTGGGCCTCTCCAACCTCTTTTACGGGAACGCTTACCTCCTGAGCGCGCATACGGAATTCTATGTGAAGGTGCGGGAGGCCGCGAAGAAGCGCGGCGTGGAGGGGACAGAAGCCCTCGATGACCGGTGCCTGTTTGAAAAAGCGGACCGCATCGAACTGGCGGAGACCTACTTCGACGTGGTGGACGAGATCACGCTGATCCAGGAGGACAAGGTAAAGCTCACCGGCCTTAAGAGGTTCGCCGCGCGCTGGTTCGGCGTCTGGCTGGGCAGCTACGAGGAAAAGAAGCGCTACGACGACGTGCAGGGCAGAAAAGAGGCGGTGCGCCGCGAGCGGGCCTCCCTCCGCGCCCAGGCGTATCCGCAGCGCCTCAATCCGCGCTGGCAGGAGAAGGAGATGGCGAAGAAGGAAAAGTTCCACTTCATCCGCTATTATCCGATTCCCACGCTGTTCCTGATGTTCATCAGCTTCTCGTTCGTCGGCTGGGTCTGGGAAGTGGCGCTGCACCTGCTGCAGACCGGACAGTTCGCCAACCGCGGCACGCTGTTCGGTCCCTGGCTGCCGATCTACGGCACCGGCGGCGTCATCGTCCTGATGCTCTGCAGCCGCTTCCGCAAGAATCCGGCGGCGGAATTTGTGACCGCAGTCGTGCTCTGCGGCTTCATCGAGTACATGAGCTCCGTCTATCTGGAAATGAAATTCCACGAGAGATGGTGGTCCTACGACGGCTATTTCCTGAATCTTAACGGACGGATCTGCGCGGAGGGCCTGCTGGTCTTCGGCGTTGGCTGCTGCTTTGTGGTCTACGTCTGCGCGCCGCTCTTTGACCTGAAGGTCGCTTCCGCCGGAAAGAAAAAGATCCTCGCGCTCTGCGCGGTACTGCTGGTGCTCTACGGGGCGGATCTGATCCACTCCTCGGGCAACCCGAACATGGCGGAGGGCGCGGTCGAGAGCGCGGAAGAAGCGGCCGCGGAGACCTCATCTGCGGAGTCCGCCGTTTCGGCTCCGGCCGGGGCGGCGTAGGAGCGGCCCTGATGCCGAAGACCGCAGGGCGGGCCGGCGTTTCCGGCGGAGCCGCGGTATAAAAAGAGTGGACTTTTACAAAAATAAAGTGCACTAATGGCCATGGGAAGTTCCGGAACATCCGCTATAATAAAGGCATCAGCAAGGAAATACGCATTCCATTTTCAAAAAGGAATAAGGAGGAAACGGCGATGTTAGTGAATACGAAAGCAAGAATCGGTGTCTTTGCCATTGCGCTGGGCGCGTATCTGCCCCAGTTCCCCTCTCTGGTGCCGGAATTTGAGTCCCAGTACGAGGCCTTCAAGAAGACGCTGCCGGATTCGGTCGATCTCATCGACGGCGGGATCGTGACGACCAAGGAGCTTTCCTCCGCGGCCGGCGACAGATTCCGCGCGGCGGACGTGGACCTGGTGATCTGCCAGCTCCTGACCTACGCCACCTCCTATAACATGCTTCCGGCGGTCCGCGATCTGGACGTCCCGGTGGTCCTCGTCAACCTGCAGAAGCTCAAAGCACCGGATTACGCCAACACCGATACCGCCAAGTGGCTGGGCGAGCTCTACGCCTGCGGCGCCGTCGGCGAGATGGTGGCGGACCTCGAGCGCGCCGGCAAGCGCCACGCGGTGATCACCGGAGTCGTCGAGGGCGGCGATCCGGAAGCGCAGCGGGAGATCGAGGACTGGTGCCGCGCGGCCCAGGTGCGCCGCAGATTCCGCGACACGAACCTGGCCCAGATCGGCCGTCCTTATCCGGGCATGATGGATCTCTACATCGACGAGACCAACCTCTACCACCGGATGTGGCTCTACACCAAGCAGTTCGACTGGGAGAAGATGTGGGCCATCGCCGAC
>ONST01000065.1 GCA_900320575.1 uncultured Eubacteriales bacterium | reverse complement strand
TTCCCGCTCCGCAAGCAGCGCGTCCGAAAGCGCCGCGAACTGCTGAAGCGTCAGGGTCTCTCCCCGCACGGATCCGGAAAGACCGGCCTTTACAAGGGCGGCCTCCGCCATTTCCCGGCTGATCCGGAAGGCGGTGCGCTTATCGCCCTCGCCTGTGTGGAACTCTCCAAAATTCATGAGCCCGTTCACCAGCTTCTTCCTGCGCTGGTTGAAGGAGGCCCGGATCACCTCGAAGAGAAAGCCTTCGTCCTGCGCCTTCACCGGCCGGTCCTGCCAGACCGTAAGGCGGAGCACCGCGCTCTCCACATTGGGCCGCGGCATAAAGGCCTCCGGCGGCACCGTGAACATCAGCTCCGGCTCCGTATAATACTGCATGGCCAGCGAGAGCGCCCCGTAGGCTTTGCTTCCGGGCCCGCAGACGATGCGCTCGGCGACCTCTTTCTGCACCATCACCGTCACGGATTCGATCGGCGCGCCGCTCTCAAAGAGGGCGGTCAGGATCGGCGTCGTGATGTAGTAGGGAAGATTCGCCGCGACCTTGAAGGGCCGCCCGCCGTTCTCCTCCTCCGCGATCCGCCGCAGATCCGTATTCAGGATATCCTCATTGCGGACCTCGACGTTGTCCCAGCCGGAAAGGGTCTCTTTGAGGATCGGCAGAAGGCTCCGGTCGATCTCCACCGCCAGGACCCTTCCGGCCGCGTCCGCCAGATACTGGGTGAGGGTCCCGATCCCGGGACCGATCTCCAGCACGAAATCATCCTTTGTGATCCCGGCGGCCTCCACGGTATCGAGGAGCACCTGTTCCCGGATCAGGAAATTCTGCCCGAATTTCTTCCGAAAAGTGAAATTCCAGGCATTCAGCACCGCCCTGCAGCGGGCGGGATCTGCAAGATAGGGTTTCATCGCGCCTCCTTCGTCATCAGAAGCTGAAATCCTTCTCCCGCAGCCAGATGCGGCCGTCGGCAGTGGCTGCATTTCTTCCGAAATGGAGCCTCCGGCTGTTCCGCTCGATCGCGCGGTCCACCATGCCCTTGACCTTGCCCACCGTGACGGGCTCCATCGCCTGCTGGTTGTCACCGATCATCGTGTAGAGCGCGAGCGTTCCCAGATCGTCGATCTTGTAGCCCAGCTCCTTGCAGTAGGTCTTGGCGAAGGTGACCAGCTCGTCGTTCGTAAAGACCGGAACCGTGATCACAGAGCTGAACTTCTCCGCGAAAAGCGGATGCTTCTTCATCAGGTTCCGCAGATCCTCCTTCTCATCCTCGAGGATCACGATCAGGTCGTCGGTGCGGAATTCCATCGCCTGGGAGAGCCTGGATACTGTCTCGTCCGAGAGCGCGCCGGCGCCCTCGATCATCAGGAAACCGCCGGAGAGCTTCTTCACCACCGCTGCCGGATCCTTGGCGTTGAAATCCTCCGCCAGGACGCGGGCCAGCTTGGCGGCCTCCATGTTGAGCTCCTTGCAGATCGCCAGGACGAGGCCGTCGGCCATCCGGGTCTTGCCGGATCCCTGGCGTCCGATGATCATGATATTGCCGCTGCGGGACGTCCGGTCTCCCGCGTTGTTGTGCACGTCCGCGAGGGCCATGGTGATCTGCTCGCCCATGCCCGGGATCGGAGCGAAATAGGTAAATGCCCGTCTCTCCAGATCCGTGAGCGGTCTGGGCTCCACCGGGATCCGCGTGAAGCGGACCGGCTCCTCCATGATGCTGCTGATGATGGAGTGGCTCTTCTCCGCCTCGTACTCGGCCTCGAGGGACAGAGACGACAGGAAATCGCCTCCGGCCTCCTGCGGGATCTCCGTATCCTCCTCGTCCGCGTACAGTTCTTCCGGGATCTCGTCCGGAACATATTTTTCGATCGGGACCTCCTCGAGAGGCGCGATCTCCTCTTCGGGGATCTCTTCGTAAACCGTCTCCCCGTAAACCTCCCCTTCCGGAAGCAGTTCCTCCGCCAGCTCTTCCACCGGCAGATCCTGCGTGAGCTGCCTGCCGTTCGCGCGGTAAGCGGCGCGTCTGGCGGCCTCCTCCGGGCGGCTCGGCGCGCGCTTTTCTCCCTGCGGGCGGTAAATGCGGACGCCGTCCTCCGCCTCCGCGCGGTCACTCACCTCGCGGGCCGCGTCGGACAGGGATTTGCCCTCGTTCATGGCCTTTTTGATCTCCTCACGGAAATTGAACTCCCGCGTAAGGCCCAGGGACTCATCGGTCTCCTTGCCGTAGAGGTCGGAGTGCTCCTCCGCCTCGGAAATGGGAAGCGGCTTCTCCGGCTCTTCCGTCCGGTCCTTCGCCAGCGTGTCCGCGAATTCGAAATTGCCCGAGGCCACCTCCTTCGCGAAGGCTGCCTGGGTCTCCCGGAACAGCGCCTCGAAATCGAACTCGCCCGCGGTCTCCTCCGGCTGCATGAATTCCTCGAAGGAAATAGCCCCCGCTTCGGATGCCGGCTCGTAAGCAGGCTCCGGAGCCGGTTCGGGAACGGTCTCCGCCTCCCGGGCAAGCGCTTCCTCGCTGACGCTCTCCGCCTCCGGCTCAAGGGAACGGACGGTCAGGTCCTCCTCCTCCGGAAGCGCTGCGGGCGCTTCTTCTGCCGGAGCGCTCTCTCCTTCCTCTTCCTTCGGGCGGATGCCGGCAAAGACCTGGCGGATGCTGTCCGCCAGCTTCGAGGAAATGGACCCGCCGTCTTCTTCCTTCTCCGGAGAGGCCTTCTGGGTCCGCAGGTTCTCCGCGCCTTCCGAAGCTCCGCCGATGGCTGCTTCCGCGGCCGCCTCCATGCGTCCGATCGCCTCCTCCGTGGTCACGGACGGGGTATCCTCCGCAACGAGCACCGCCGGGCGGTCCTCCTCGGGCTTCTCCTCCGTTCTGACGTCGAAACGGTGGTCATATTTGATCTGCTGTGCCGCGGAGAGGGGCTCGAATTTCATCTTCAGCTCCATCGCCTTGATGACATATTTGCCCTCCGAGAACCAGAGGATCATGTCGTCGCACTCCTCGACGCAGCGCTCGGTCTGACCGTTCTTCGCGTAGCAGCGCGCGAGCTCGTAGGCCCAGCGCTCGGAATATTCGTGCTCTTTGAATTCTTTGAGCAGCGCGATCTGGTCGTCGAGCGGCGCGTTCTGCGCGCGCAGGATGCGGTAGCGCAGCACGTAGCGGGAGGAATCTCCCGGAGACACCGCCTCAAATTCGGTGGCGTAGCGCTTCGCCTCGTCCAGATCGCCGTTGCGAAGCTCCAGCTCCGTCAGGCGGTAGAGTACGGTCTTGCTTGTGGAAGACCGCCGGTAGGCGTACTTCAGCAGCGCAAGCGCGTCCGCGTACCGCTTATCCGCCTCATATATCTCCCCGATCATGCAGAGCGTACGCACGCTTTTGACATGCTTCCAGTCGATCTCGTCCGCGGCGGCCGCAGCTCCCTTGAAATCGCCGTTCTCCGCGAGCTCGTTGATCTCATTCAGTTTGATCCTGTATTCTGATTTATCCAATTTCAGCACCCCTTATGCATTGTCCATATTCAGGGCAGAATTCCCCATAATCAGATTTAAGTGTAACATAACGTAATAATCTTGTAAAGATTTCTCTTGGGGATTCTCGTGCAGGCACAGCACACGATCTCCGGTCTTATTGTTCCTCTGCACAAGGCACGCCCTGCGGGTGCCGCGGTGCTGCACGCTCTCCGCCTTATCGCGCGTAAAGAAAACCGGCCCGCTGCCGGGCCGGTTTTTGTGCATAACCTGTGTATTTTTTATTTGACAATGACCTTGTCGAGATGCCAGATCTCGTCCACATATTCCTGGATCGTGCGGTCGGAGGAGAACTTGCCCGCGCAGGCCGTATTCATAAGGGACATGCGCGTCCACTTCTTCTCGTCGCGGTAGGCCTGCTCCACCTTCTTCTGGGCCTCCGCATAGGCGCGGAAGTCGGCGAGGATGAAGTACTTGTCCGCGGGGCCGTACTTGTTCGTCAGCAGAGAGTCATAGATCGGACGGAACATCTCCGGATCCGGATCGAAGGTGCCGTTGACCAGTTCCACCAGGACCTGACGGATCTCCGTATCCGTATTGAAAATGAAGTTCGGATCGTAGCCGCCGTTGTGCTCGTAGTTGATGACCTC